>JBKQMU010000349.1:0-19356 GCA_052146555.1 Isosphaeraceae bacterium | reverse complement strand
CCGGCTTCTGGTCCGGCCGCTTGCGCCGGGGGAAACGAAGACCGAGCCCGAGCCGGTCGGGCCGGGCCCGGACGTGGTCGCCGCGACCAACGCTCCCACGCGCCCCCCCGAGCATGGGCCAGACTGGTCCAAACTTCCCGGCCCTGGCAAGCCCTCGTCCTTTCATCCGCCGCGATTTCTCCGCCGGAGCCTCTCCGGCGGCATCGAGCTCTGGATCTCCACCTGGAAGACTCTGCCTCTGGTTGATGTCTTCCTGGCGGTTCCACTGGGTACCGGTGACGATCCCCCGGGCAAGTCAGGGCTGGCAGAACTGACGGCTACGCTCATCGACCAGGGCACGACCACGAAAACGGCCACCGAGCTGGCTGAGGCGTTCAAACAATTAGGCGCCTCGGTGAGCGTGGACGCGGGCCGCGACCTGTCGGGCCTTCGGGTAAAAGTACTGGCGCGCAATCTCGAGCCCACGCTCAGCCTGTTGGCCGAGGTGCTGGATAAGCCCCGGTTCGACCCTGAAGACTTCGACCGCGAACGCACGCGCCAGCTCGCCGGTCTACTCCAGGGTCCCGAAGACGTCATGTGGATTGCCCGGCGGGCTCTGCCTCTTGTCATGTTTGGTGCCGACCACCCCTACGGCAAGCCTGCCGAAGGGTACACCGAGACGGTCAGGACGCTGTCCTTGGGCGACGTTCGCGCCATGCACGCCAGTCACTTCGGACCCAAAGGCGCCACGCTGATCGTCACTGGCGACATCGACCCCGACAAAGTCACCAGGCTCCTCGAAAAAACACTCGGAGGCTGGCGTGGCGAGAACGCGGGCCCCGCGCCCAGGCCGGACGCACAAGTCAAACCCGAGCCCGGAGTCGTCTACCTGGTGGACAAGCCAGGCGCTGTGCAAAGCGTTATCGCGGTCAGCCGCCATTGGGTCGACCGCAACGATCCGCGATATATGGCGGCGCTGGTCGGCAATCATCTCGTGGGCGAGGATTTCCTCAGCCGCTTGAACCGGAATCTGCGCGAAGAACACGGCTACACCTACGGCGCTGGATCCCATTTCAACTACCAGCGAAGCCGGAGCACCTGGACCGTCTCATCCTCGGTGCGCGTCGATGCCACCGCGCCTGCACTCCAGGAGATCATCAACGAACTCGACGGCCTGGCCGGCCCGAAGCCAATTACCATCGAGGAGATTGGCAAGGCCAAGTCGTCTGAGGCGCGCAGCTTCCCTGACGAGTTCGAGTCTCCCACCGATATCGCAGCCGCGCTTGCCGAAATGGCCAAGTTTCACCTGCCGGCCGATTGCCTCGAGACCTATCTGTCCAAGCTCCAAGAAGTCTCACCCGAGGAAATCCGCAAGGTCATGACCGAAGTCGTCGCGCGGAGCGAACGCTTCATCCTAATCGTCGGCGACCGCAAGGTTGTCGAACCCGAGGTCAAGAAAGCCGGGTTCAAGAACATCAAGGTCATCACGTATGATGGAAAGCCGGTGGGGGAGTGAGCGTGGCAGCACTTCGCGGACTCCCTCGGTTTTCCAGGGGAAACCAAGAGCCAAGATCGTCGAACCCGAAGGATATGGAGCCGGACCATGAGCACGGCGGTTGCGACCAAAACGCGTTACACGCCCGAGGACCTGCTGGACTTGCCTGACAGCAAGAGTTTCGAGCTTGTTCGAGGCCAGCTTGTGGAGCGAAACATGGGAATCGAATCGAGCTGGATCGGAAGCCAGTTGCTCTTGCGTTTGGTGCAATTCTGTGGGGAAAGGCGGCTTGGCTGGGTCTTGCAAGCAGACAGCGGCTACCAGTGCTTTCCTCATGATCCAAGAATGGTTCGCAAACCCGATGCGTCGTTTGTCAGAAAGGGCCGTTTCCCTGGTGATGTTCTTCCCAAGGGGTGGGCCAGAATTGCCCCCGACATAGCGATCGAAGTCATTTCGCCCAACGACCGGGCCGAGGAGCTGGACGAAAAGCTAGCAGACTACCTTAGGGCCGATGTGCCGCTGGTCTGGGTAATTTACCCCGAGTCCCGCTCGGTGATGGTCTACCGCCGCGATGGCTCGATCAGTCGCCTGCTCGAGGAGAACGAACTCTCCGGCGAGGACGTGGTCCCCGGCTTTCGCTGCAAGTTGAGCGAAATCTTTCCCCCGCAGCGCAGGCCGGAGGAGGCGCAGCCAGCGTCGACGGTGCCGAATAGACCGCAGTGAAGGCCTCTACGCCCCGCATTGCTCAAGCCGGCCGAACTCGAATCGCGCCTGCCTTTCAAGTGTTTGACCGACTCCGATCTCCCAGCCCACCCCTCAGCGGCACCTTCGGCTCAGGCTTGGGAGGCGGCGGGGTCTCGTCGGCGTCGTCCTCAGGAACGGCCGTGTCCTTGCCCTTGGCCGGCAAGAGCGAGAGTGCGATGCGCCTGATCTCCGGCTCGATCTTGAGGATCCGGACCTCGACTTCCTGGCCGGGTTGGACGATGTCAGCGACGCGGCGGACACGGTTGGGAGAAAGCTCGGAGACGTGAATGAGGCCCTCGATGCCCGGCTCGAGCTCGACGAATGCCCCGAATTCCATGAGCTTCGTCACCTTGCCCTTGAGCATAAGTCCGCGGGGATACTTCTCTTGGGCCATCTCCCACGGGCTGGGCGAAAGCTGCTTGAGCCCGAGCGTCAGCTTGCGGGCCACAGGGTCGATCTTGAGCACCTTCACCTGCACCTTGTCGCCGGTCTTGACCAGGTCCTCGACTTTCTGGACACGAGACCAGCTCATCTCGCCGATGGGCAAGAGGCCGTCGACGCCGCCCAGGTCGACGAAGGCGCCGAAGTCCTTGATCGAACGGATCGTGCCCTCGCGAACCTGACCTTCCTGGAGCGATGCCCATGTCTTCTCGCGCTGCTCGGCCCGTTCTTGTTCGAGCAGTTCTCTGCGCGAGACAACGAGGTTCTTTTCGCGTGGATTGGCTTCGGTCACCAGGGCCTTGAATTTCTGGTTGACGTAGGCCGCGGCGTCCTCGACGCGAGAGAGGTCGATCTGGCTGATGGGCATGAAACCGCGGATGCCGGCGACGTCAACCTCGAGTCCCCCCTTGATGGCTTTCGTGCCGCGTGCCTCGACGATCACGCCCTTGCGGAGGTTTTCCCAGCTCGCCTCGATGGCCGCTCCCTTGAGCCGGAGGTGCTGGATTCCTTCGCTGGTGTCGAAGTGATCGACGATAACCTCGATCCGCGATCCGGGCTGGGGAATTTCGCCCTCGAACTGATCCAGCGGGATCACCCCTTCGCTCTTGCCTCCCAGGTCGACGAAGAGGCTGCGGCCCCGCGCACCGATGACCGTGCCGCTCCGCGTCCCCTTGACGGCCTCCTGGCCGCGGTCGCCGCGCGGCGTGCTGGCCTTGGGCGCGGTCTTGGGCCGCTCCCGGGCCACGTCGAACGCCTTCGGGTCGAAGCCCGAGAGCGCTGCTTCCATCTGGGCCTCGAGCTCGTCATCCCACTGACGCTTGAGCGGGATGTCCGGGCGGATGGCCCGGTCTCCCTCGCCGCCTTGCGCCTTCTCAAGCGCCTCGTCGATTGCTTCCTGCTGAGCTGCGGTGGGCCCGGAAGGCCCCTGTACGGGATCGTGATCCGGTTTGGCGGGAGGGGCGGCATGGGGTTCGGTCATGGGAAATGTTCCGTCTGTCAACTCGTCGCTCGGGATGTTCGTCGATTCCAGGAGCAACGTTCCTATGGCCCCCAACGCGGGCTAGAGCCTGCGGTCAGGGCGAAGACCCGTAATCAAAGGGCAAGAAGCATCCCGAGGCTCGCTTTGCCGGCGCGCTTTCGGCGTCGTATCTCCTTGCTAGCGTAGCGAGTCTCGACTCGTCGGCCAAGCCGGACTCGAGTGCTCGATGCGTTCCAAGGGGTGACCATCGCGGAGAAACGACTCGTGGCCACGCCCCTGCTCATCGCCTCGGAGTTCGAGCCGCTCTGGCGGTACAGTACTGATTAGCCCGTGCGATTGGGACGAGGTCCTTGCGCTTGGCAACGGCGGACCCTCATTCGTAGCAACCACGGCTCGTCCGCTGCCTCGAAGCAGTTTTTTCCATTCTGGGGAAGAGATAGCAGCGGCGAATCAGAACGCGCGTTTCTCACCATGCTGGACGATCGCGACAGGCTCATACCGGCGATTGCGGCCGACGGCCTCGTCGGGACGGATCTCGTCGAGTCGTTTTCCTTCGGCGAACCAGCGTCCTTTGCGAAACTCGAAGACGGCCGTGGCCAGTCGACCGGATGGGTCGTTGTCAAACGAGCTGGCTTCGAATTGGACGCAGACAAGAGCGAGCAATCGACGCGTCTGACGGTCGCGAGCCCAGTACACCTCGTCATGCCAACGCGCCTCCTCCCAGCGTGCTCCTTCGGCCGGGTAGCTGCGTGAGAGTGCCGTCACGAAGCGTGCTTCGAGCCATTCACGGTGGTGGTGGAACAGCTCGCGAGCCTGATCGACGTGAAGGTCCTCGAAAAAGAGGCGCAAGGGGCGCTTCAGCAGGAAGAAGACCGCAACCAGGCAAAGGGGCAAGATACCAGCCCAGATAAGCCAATGCATGGTAGGGTCCCCGGTCACATCCCTGGACTTCGCTTGTGCATATTCTAGAATCGCTCGCCTCAGGTACGCAAGTGACGCTTCGCGAGGATCACCCAAAGGCCCGGCGCGAAGACTGAGGGAGCAGAGTCGTCCATGACCCGAACACGCAGGCCTCGCACCGGTTGCAAAACAAGTTCGTGCAAGTTCGGTGCCCATATGTCGATCGCTGGCGGTTACGAGCGTGCTCTCCTGGCGGCTCATGCCCTGGGTTGCCAGACCGTTCAGTTGTTTACGAAGAACAATAATCAGTGGAATGCTCCGCCAATTTCAGCCGAGCAATCGGCCCTCTTCCGCAAGACGAGGGAGCAGACCGGAATCCTCGATCCGGTGGCCCATTCCTCGTATCTGATCAACCTGGCCAGCCCGGATGACGCGCTTTGGAAAAAGTCGATCGAGGCCATGGTTCATGAAGTACAGCGGTGCAGTCAGCTTGGTATCGCCGACCTTGTGGTCCATCCCGGCGCGCATACAGGCAGCGGCGAGGAGGCGGGACTCTTGCGCGTGGCAAAGGCCCTTGACGAGATTCGGGACCGCACTGGAGAGCTGGGAGTGACGATCGACCTCGAGACGACCGCGGGCCAGGGCACCACGCTCGGCCACCGCTTCGAGCATCTCCAGGCGATCCTGGGACTTGTGGCAGACTCCCGGGGCCTGGGAATCTGCCTGGATAGCTGCCACATTTTCGCTGCGGGCTATTCCTTGGACGCGCCGGAACGGTACGATGAGGTGATTGAGCAAGTGAACGGAGCGGTGGGCATTGACCGCTTGCGGGTCTGGCACCTGAATGACAGCTGTCGTGAGTGCGGCAGCCGCGTGGACAGGCACGCAGGCATCGGGAGTGGGTGCATGGGGCTGGAACCATTCCGGTATATTGTCAAAGATCCACGGTTTCGTCATCTGCCCATGATCCTGGAAACGCCTAAGGGAACCGAGGACGGCGAGGAGTTGGATGCCCGCAACCTGAGGATTCTTAGGCAGCTTGCGGCATCCTGAGATTGGCCAATGTTGTCAACTGAATCCTTCGAGGCAATACGGATGTCAGCCCGGTAGCTCCCGCCTGCGAATCGGTATAGGGCGGCCGGCAGCGCCGGGTGAGGGTTCTTCCCATGGCCGCGATCAACTCTCAGCTCAACGGACCACTCACCGCGGCTTCAGCATCAGCCGCCCCCACCCCTCAGGCGAGCCCGATGTTTGACGCGTCGCTGTTCATCAACCGGGAACTGAGCTGGCTTGACTTCAACGAGCGTGTCCTCGAGGAAGCGCGCGACTCTTCCAACCCGCTGCTCGATCGTCTCAAGTTCGTTGCGATCTGCGCCTCCAACCTCGACGAATATTTCGAGGTGCGCGTGGCCGGCTTGCAGGCCCAGCTCTACGAAAATCTCGAGCCCCAGGACCTGCCCCCTGACGGGATGGGTCCCCTGGCTCAGCTGCTGGAGATCGCCCGCCGCGCCCATGATTTCGTCAGCCGACTCTATGACTGCTGGCTCTTGGAGATTCATCCGGCGCTCCGCGAGCACGGCATTCGCATCTGCGGTCCCGATGAGCTGACCGCCGGCCAGATCGCCTTCCTGGATGATTATTTCGACAGCCAGGTCTACCCCGTGCTAACGCCCCTGGCGATCGACCCGGCGCACCCCTTTCCCCACGTCCACAACAAGAGCCTGAACCTGCTTCTGCGCATCGAGTCAATCAACCAGCACGGCCGCCAGCTCTACGCCGTGCTTCAGGTACCGTCGGTGATCAACCGGCTTGTGCCTCTTGCGGATGAGGGCGACGGTCAGCGCCGGTTCGTGCTCCTTGAGGACGTGATCGGCCCCCGGCTCAACGCTCTCTTTGGCGGCTTCCGGGTCGTCGAGCGCGTGGCCTTTCGCGCCACTCGCAACAGCGACCTGTCCATCCAGGAGAACGAGGTCAAAAGCAGCTTGCTCTCGACGATCGAGGAAACCCTGCGGCAGCGGAAATGGGGTGCCCCTGTCCGGCTCGAGATCTCGGAGCGTGCCGATGAAGGCTTCCTGGCCCAGCTTCTGTCGGCCTCGGCGCTGGAGCTCGAGGAACGAGACGTTTATAAGGTGTCCGGTCCGGTCGACCTGACTGCGCTGCTCGGTCTGTACAAGCTCGAGGGTTTTCGCGAACTGAAGGAGTCGCCGTTCGAACCGCAGATGCCTGCCTGCATGACAGCCCGAAAGAGCGTCTTCGCCTCGATTCGCGAGGGCGATATCCTGGCTCATCACCCTTATGAATCGTTCGGCACCGTGGTTCAGTTCATCGAGCAGGCCTCCGAGGACCCCGGCGTCCTGGCCATCAAGATAACCCTGTATCGCACGGCCGAATCCAACCCGATCATCAGTGCGCTGGCCCGCGCCGCCGAGAATGGCAAGCAGGTCACAGCCTTAGTCGAGCTTCAGGCCCGGCTCGATGAGGAGAACAATATCGACAAGGCTCGGATGCTCCAGAAGGCAGGCGTCCATGTCGTCTACGGAATCGTGGGGCTCAAGACTCACTGCAAGGCGGCGCTCGTCGTTCGCCGCGAGCATGACGGCATCCGGCGGTACGTCCACCTGGGCACCGGCAATTACAACCCGACGACCGCGCGGATCTACACCGACTTAAGCTACTTCACCTGCCGTCCCGAATTCGGCGAGGACGCCAGCTCCCTTTTCAACCTGCTGACCGGTTATTCCCAGGGCGGACCCTGGAACAAGCTGTTCGTTGCACCAGTCCATCTGGCCAGCCGGCTCACGAGCCTCATCGAACGCGAGGCCGAGCACGCGCGTGCAGGCCGCTCGGCCCGGATCATCGCCAAGATGAACTCGCTCGTCGATCCCTATATCATCGAAACGCTCTACGAGGCATCGATGGCCGGGGTGCGCATCGACCTGGTCGTCCGCGGCATTTGTTGCCTCCGCCCCGGTGTTTCGGGAGTTTCCGAGAACATCCGCGTCGTCAGCATTCTCGACAAATACCTTGAGCACTCGCGGATCACTTACTTCCTCAATCACGGCGAGCCGGTGGTGCTGCTCTCCTCAGCCGACTGGATGCCGCGCAATTTTCGCCGCCGCGTCGAACTCATGTTCCCGATCGAGGATCCCACCCTCCGCACGCGGCTCATCGACAAACTCCTGGCCGTCGCGCTCTCCGACAACGTCAAAGCACGCGAGCTGCTTCCCGACGGCACGTACAGGCGCATCAAGCCCAGGCCCGGTGAACCGGTCGTCCGCAGTCAGGCCGAGTTCCAGAACATGGCGCGGGAACATTCCGATGACGGCCACATGACCCAGCCGGCGGCGGCGGTCGCCGCGGGAACCTGAAAGCTCGCGCCGCAGCTATGCACTTCCTCAGAAGGCGAACCTCGTCTCCACCAGCCTCGGCTCCAAAGGCGGGATCGGCAAGGGCTCGACTGGTCGTGCCTGGCGCACAACGCAGCTTTCCCACGACGGAATCGCACCGGTGCGGTAAAACGTCTCGACATATTTCCAGTCAGTTGCGACGAAGTCGAAAAACCAGGCGTCGACGTCGGTCGACCCCGCCTCGTGCAAGAGTTGCAGCCCGTAACGCGCGGCGTTCCGCTCATAGCGATGAAGAGCATCGAGATAGACTTCGAGATCCGACTCGGAAACTCCCACGATCTCCGGCTGGCACGAGGGTGCAACCCACTGCACGCTGTGGCCGAAGAGATGAAGCACGAGAAAGCACTGCATCTCGAAATCGACAGCCGGGTCGATCGTGATCTTCAGACCATCGAAGATGCCCAGCCTGGGATGCTCGAGCGTTCCATATTCGAGAGCGAACCCGTGAGCGATGACGCGGGGGGTGATCCCCGTCCACACGCGGATGAGCGTCTCGGCGTCGAGTCCCAATAGTGCGATTGCCATCGCCAGCCTCCGCGGTCCTCTTCTGCGGGCGTCTCCGGTTTTCCCAGGGCGCATGCATCGGGCCCTCTTCTCAATCTACCAGGAATTCATAGGTGATGAGAATCCACAGGCAGTGACGCGCCGGCCTGCGCTTGGGTCTTTGCGGGTGCAGATGAGCTCGCTCGTCGTGGCGGCACTTCGTTGAGCCTGGCCTGGCGCCGTTGTGATGCTCGAGTGGTGCAAGAGCGTGGCATGACGCGACGCTGAGAGCGGACTCTTCGGTCGCGTGTCTTGACGTGGACTCGCACGAAGAGAGAGTAGCACGCTGGCGGCAGTGCTCAATCGAGCGTGATGACCACTTTGCCCGAAAGCGTGCCCGCACCGCCCAAAGCATTGGCCTCGAGGAACTTTTCGGCCTCCATGGCCGCCTCCAGGGGGAAGCTGCGGCCGACGGTCGGCTTGAGCTGGCCCTCCTCGATCCACCGGACGATGTCGCGCGCGGCGGGCTCTTGCTCCGCGGCGGACGCATTGAACATGGCGAAGCCCAGTAACTTGCAGTTCCGGGTATAGAAGGCCCCCAAGGGGAGCGTGGGTTTGGCCGTGCGGCCGGCGATGACAATCATCCGTCCGTGGGTGCGCAAGAGGGGTATCGAGATTTCGAGGTTCGGCTCACGCTGGGTCTCATACCAGAGGTCGATTCCCTCCGGGGCGAACTCGCGGAGGCGAGCCGGGATGTCGTCGCTCTTGTAGTTGAGGGCAAGCTCAGCGCCGGCGGTCTTGCAGAGCTCGATGCGGTCCGCGTTTCCCGCCGAAGTCGCGACGCGGGCTCCAGTCGCTTTGGCCATCTGCACGACCATCGATCCGACCCCGCCTCCACCACCGGGCACGTAGACTGTCTCACCGGGTTTGAGCTGACCGAAGCGGAAGAGACCCAGGTGTGCCGTGATCCCGACCAAGGCCATCGCGGCCGCCTGGTCATCCGGCAAAAGCGTAGGTGTCGGGTGCAGCCACTCCTCGCCGACCGCGGCGAACTCGGCGGCCACGCCTTGCCTTCCCAAGATCCCCTGATTCGAGCCCCACACCCGGTCGCCCATTTTGAACTTGCGCGTCTGGGGTCCCAGTTTCGCCACCGTCCCGGCCAGGTCGCAGGCTATGATATAAGGAAAAGGAAGCGAGAAGGCCACCAGCCCCGACCTGATGTAAAGATCGATCGGGTTGAGCGACGCGGCGCGAACCTTGACCAGCACCTGTCCGGGCCCCAGCTCGGGCACCGGCAGATCGCCGATCTTGATGTTCTCCGGGGGCCCGGTCTGCTCGATGTAAGCGGCTTTCATGGGAAGTCATCCTCGAAAACCTGCGTGCCAAAAGGTCTCGCCGCCAGAGCGCTTGGCATTCATGATACCGGCGCGGCGGTCCGGGTCAATTCATTGTTGTTGGGGTTGGCCACGCACCTATGGAGCCGGTATCGTACGATCTACGTGTCCGGCGCGTGCTCGACCGACACGTTCCGACCCTCGAACCGCGAGGCGATCTCGTCGCACTGCAGGCCCAACCCGATGTCCGACCGTCCCGCCATCTGCGTCTTTTGCGGCTCAGCCCTGGGCGTTCTGCCCGCGTTCACCGAGGCGGCAGAAAAGGTGGGAGAAGCGCTGGCCCACCGGGGCGTTGAGCTCGTCTACGGCGGCGGCCGCGTCGGGCTCATGGGCGTCGTCGCCGACTCGGTCCTGAGGGCAGGGGGGCGAGCTGTCGGGGTCCTTCCCGAGGCGCTGGCGATCAAGGAAATCGCCCACGATGGCCTCACCGAGCTGCACGTCGTCTCGGGCATGCACGAGCGCAAGGCGCTCATGGCAGCGAAGGCAACAGCCTTCCTTACGCTCCCCGGCGGAATCGGAACCTTCGAAGAATTCTTCGAGATCCTAAGCTGGGGTGCACTCGGCATCCATCAAAAGCCAATCGGCATCCTCAATGTTGATGGCTATTTCGACCCCTTACTCGCACTGATCGATCACGGCATCGCCCAAGACTTCATTCGCGACCATTATCTTCATCCCCTCTTCGTCTCGGATCACCTCGATTCGCTTTTGAACACGCTGCTCTCCTACGTCCCGGCCCCCATCGGTCCGAGATGGATCAAGCTCGAGGAAACGTGAGCTACCACCCCTCGTGCCTGCCATTCTCCGGGTTAAGGCGAGAGAGCAGATCGAAATTGAAACCCCTGATGAATTCTTCTCCCGGCCTCGATCTTGAGTACGGCAAACCTCGGCCTGCAAATGTGTCGAATTCCGCTGAAAAGCCAGGGGAAAGTGGGTCCATTGGCGATCCTCCCGTCCACAGATTCTGCGCAGAACGCTTCGATTCTCTCCTGATCGTACCGACGCGTACCCTCGATGGTGACGAAAATCATCACTCTCCGAGTTTTTGAGATGAAATCAATCTGCGACAAAAATGAAAAAGGGCCGGCTTTTGAATGCGCGAAGCTGACAGCAGAGGACCAATCGCGGGCCTCGCTAGATCTCCCCAAGCCCTGCGCTGCTCTAGACTTCCGACAGCATAAGCAATCTCATCCTGGGCGGCGAAGAGCGCCGATTCAGGCGAAAGCTCAACTGCTTATTGAGTGTCTTCATGCAATTGCCTCGATAATCGTTCGAAATATTAGCGGCTTTTCACTTGTCTGATCTTGTTCCCGAATGACAATGAGACCGCAAGAGGGGCAACAACCGCTCGATGCCATGTTCCAAGAGACCCTTGTCCCCTCCCTTCCCAGACTGGGAACGCATGGAATCAACCGTGGCTGAACATGGCTGATACGAGCAATTCACCAAGTGGAAAGAGGAAGGTGATGATGAAGAAGCTACAAGCCTGCATAGCGGTCGGGACGCTCGCCTCGGCGGTTCTCGCGTTGGCGCCTCAGGCGCAGTGCGCCGGAATCACGTTCATCGGTAGTCCGATCACTTCAGGTGGTTACACGTTCACCAACTTCGACTTCTCGCCGCTGACCGGAACCGCCACCGGCTCCAACGCCAACGGGATCAGCAACACCGGCCAGGTCGCTGGGGCCACGGTCGATGTGAACGGGGCGGCCACTGGCACCAACTTCAGCGGCAATCCCCTCAGCGGGACGTTGACCCAGTTGAACACCGGCACCGGCCAGACGGCCTTCGGGATCAACAGCGCCGGCGTCGTCGGTGGCAATAACACGAACGCCTTCTTCCTCCTCAACGGCGGTCCGTTAGTAAACCTCACGACGCCGACGGGCGCCATCAATGCCTTCGGGATCAACGACAACGGCAACATCGTCGGCCAGTATACCTCGGGGGGCAATACCCCGGGATTCATCCTCAACAGCTTCAGCAGTACGAACTTCACCACGATCAACCAGCCTACGGGAATTACGTCGGACGTCATCAACGCCCAGGGAATCAACAACCACGGCTTGGTGGTGGGCTTCTATCTCGGCAACGACGGTCAGGTCCACGGTTTCACGGCTAATATGCCGGCGACGCCGGGAACCATCACGGCGACCGCGGTCACCGACCCGACGATCCCTGCAAACCCACACGAACCTGGCGCCACATTCGTGTTCTCCCAGATCCTCGGAGTCAACGATAAAGGGCTCGCCGTGGGCTATTTCGGTGACTCCACCACCAGCCAGCACGGCTACTTCTACGACACCACGACCGGGAAATACACCTTCCTGGACGACCCGGCCGCAGCGTTCAATGGCAACGGCGTGGAGGTCACTCAGATCACGGGGATCACCAACTCAGGTGAGATCTCCGGGTTCTACACCGATGCCAACGGGACCTTTCACAGCTTCGTCGCGACCGCGGTGCCCGAGCCCGCGTCCTGGATTCTTCTGGGCTCCAGCATGCTTGCGGTTGTCGGTTTGGCTCGCCGCCGGGCGCGCAGACGCCTTGCCGGCTGAGCAAGGCAGCAAGCTGAAAGTCAACCATCGCCAAGAGGTCGAAGAGAGCAGGGCACCGGGTCGCTCCGCGGGGGTGGTCCGGTGCCCACTTCCTTCCCGAGCAATCCCGGCCGGCCCTGATTGCCGGCCGGAACGCTAGCTCAGATCCAGAACATCCAGGATATGCGTCGACTGGAGCAAGAGTTCCATCGATACCGGCGTCTGCGTGGGAAAGAGGCAATAAGCGGGATGGGGCCCCGTGCCGTCCATGATGATCTGACGATGGTTGGCCTGGCGGAAACCTTCGTCGCAGGGCTGGTGGCCGGTGATGAACAAGTCGGCGTCGACCATGGCGGCGAAGCGGTCGGCGGTTTCGGCGGTCGTGTCGCGGCCCCAGGTCAGTGCATAGATCGTACCACCCCGCTGCATGGATTCCTTTGGCCACTGGTCCGCTTGCAAGAGCGCGAGGTCCAGTTGGTCCAGAGTGATGGCATCGGGGAGGGTGTGGCAGACGAACACGCGGTTGGGCGTCCGGACCGCCAGGGGCAAAGCCGCGAAAAAACGTACGTAGGCTTGGAAGATCGACTGGGCGCTGGACCCATAGTTCAATTCCAGGCCATGACGGAATCGGTCATTGAGGTCCTGACCATTCTTGCCGATGCTCCGTCCGGTCAGCTCGGAGAGCTCGTGATTTCCCAGGATCAAGTGCACCCGGTCGGGGTACTCGCACTTCAGTGCGGAGACGAGGTCGACCAGCCGGTGCGAGCGATCAGGCCGCTCGTCGTCATCCTTGTTGATCTCGTGGACCAACTCTTGCAAAACCAGGTGGCGCTTGGGATGGCGGTCCAGCGCCGCGACGCCGAGAGCCTGTCGAAAAGCGTTCAGGTTACCGTGCAGATCGCCAACGACCATGAGATCGCCGGCATGATCCAGAGTGATGACTTTTCCCACGCGTCCGGGAGTGGACCGCGTGAGATCGGTCGCCTTCCGCACAGTGGCCAGCAATTTCTGAGGATCAGGCATAGAGGGGTGCACAGGGCTCGGATTCGGGGTTCACCGCTTAGCCGCTACTCTCCTCCAGAGTATGCCAGCGCTCGTAGGCTGCGGCCAGTGCACGCTCGAGTTCCTCGAGGCGTGCCGTCGCCTCAGTGATCCCTTCGCGGTCCTGTCGGTAAAATGCCGGATCTGCCATGGCATCGTGGATCTCGCGCACCTGGCTTTCGAGCTGCTCGATGCGTTCGGGCAGGCTCTCTAGCTCCTTGCGATCCTTGAAGCTCAGCTTGCGAGGCTGGGTGCGAGTTTCGGCCGGCGCTTGAGCCTTGACATCGCGCGCGACGGATCTCGGTGGGGCAGCAACGGCCGCGGGACGCTGGCTCAAGTAGTCGTCGTAGCCCCCTTCGTATTCCTTCACCTGTCCGTCGCCCTCGATCACCATCGTGCCGGTGACCACGTCGTTGAGAAAAGCGCGATCATGGCTGACCAGGAGGACCGTCCCCTGGTACTCGACCAGGAGCGATTCGAGCAGTTCGAGGGTCTCGATATCCAGGTCGTTGGTGGGCTCGTCCATCACCAGCAGGTTCGAGGGCTTTGTGAACAGCTTGGCCAGGAGCAGGCGGCTGCGCTCGCCGCCGGAGAGATACCTGACCAGACTTCGCGCGCGATCAGGGGCAAACAGGAAATCTTGAAGGTAGCCCAGCACGTGGCGATCGCGGCCGTCGATCTGGAGGGTATCGTAATCGCTGACGTTTTGCTGCACGGACTTGTTCTCGTCGAGAGCGGCCTTCATCTGGCCGAAATACGAGATCTCGAGATTGGCGCCGTGGCGAACGCTGCCCGCGTTGGGCGCAAGCTCACCCAAAAGCAGCCGCAGGAGCGTGGTCTTGCCCGAGCCGTTGGGCCCGATGATGCCAACCTTGTCGCCCCGGAGGATCGTGGTGCTCAGGTCGCTGAGGACGGGCCGGTCGGCGTATCCGAACCGTACACCTTCGGCCACGATCACGAGCGTGCCCGATCGTTCCGCTTGCTGGACTTGCATCCGGGGGTTGGATTGCCGCAACCGCCGATCTCGGTGCGCCAGGCGCATGGCCTCCAGCGCCCGCACCCGTCCTTCATTACGAGTGCGGCGAGCCTCGATGCCCTTGCGAATCCATGTTTCTTCCTGGGCAAGCTTCTTGTCGAAAAGCGCACGTTCTTTGAACTCGGCGGCCAGCAGCTCGTCGCGCCGCTTCAGAAAGGTGGAGTAGTCGCATTCCCAGCTCGAAAGCCGCCCGCGATCCAGCTCGATGATCCGGCTGGCCAGGCGCTCCAGGATCACCCGGTCGTGAGTGACCATCACGATCGTGCGGCTGAATTTCAGGAGAAAGCTCTCGAGCCAGCAGATCGAGTCCAGATCCAGGTGATTGGTGGGCTCGTCCAAGAGCAGAATATCCGGATCGTCGACGATGGCTTGCGCCAAGAGGGCGCGGCGTTTCATGCCCGCGGAGAGCTCGGCGAAGCGGGCAGCGTGGTCAAGGCCGATCCGGGAAATGATCGCCTGGACGCGGTGGTCGTCGGCTCCCAGGTTGTGATCATCACTGAGCCCCTCGGCGACCAGGTCCGCAACGGTACCCTGCCGCCCCTCGGGGACATCCTGTGGCAGCCGGGTGATTCGCAGCCCCTGCTGACGCAGGACGTCCCCTGCGTCGGGATCGATCTCCCCTGCGATCAGGCGCAGCAAGCTGCTCTTGCCTTCACCGTTGCGCCCGACCAGGCAAAGCCGCTCTCCGGGCTCGATCTGCAAATCGACCTGATCGAGCAGCTTGGGCCCGCCGAAGGACAGACTGACTCCTCGGAGGCTCAAAAGCGCCATGATGATCCCTCAGTTCGAGGGGGAAAGCCGAGACACCGCATGCCAGGGTTCCCGGAAGGATTACCAGTTCGATTCCATCGCGAACTCCCAGTGCGGATAGAGCTTCTCCAGCTTCGCCTTCAGATCGGCATGGCGCTCCTGGGTCTTGACGGCCTTGATCGCGTCGCGATACGTGGCGGGCTGGCCCAGCAGGTCTTCGACCTCTGCAAGTTCCGCCTCGACTTGACCGATCTCGCGCTCGAGGTCGGCGGCCTTGCGATAGGGAAACTTCTTCTTGGGTCCGCCGCTCCCATCTGCGGTCACCGCGACGGCCGGAGCAGGGGGGGGCGTCTTGGCACGCGCCTTCTCGGCGACGGCTTCTTTCTCGCTCTGAAGCAGGTTCTGATATGTCTCGTAGTCGCCCTCGATGACCCGCGCGCGACCACCGCCTAAGACGATCAAGCGGTCGGCAACCTGGTTGAGGAAGTAACGGTCGTGACTGACTACCAGGACCGTGCCCTCGAACTCGCGGATCGACCGCTCGAGCGCCTCGCACGACCAGATGTCGAGGTGGTTCGTCGGCTCGTCCATGACCAGCAAGTTGGCCGCCGTGGCGCACAGCCGCGCCAGTGCCGCCTTGGCCTTTTCACCTCCGGAAAGCTGGCCGACGGTCTGGAAAACGATATCGCCTGAAAGGCCGAAGCGGGCGAGCAAATTACGGACGTCGCCCTCGACCCAGTCGGGGTCGTCCTCGGGCCAGACTGACCGGACCACGGTCGTGCCCGGGGCGAGCGATTGCAGCCCCTGGTCGTGGTAGCCGACCTGGATCTTGTGGCCAAGCTTGACCTCGCCGCGGTCCGGCTTTTCACGACCGATCAAAGTCTTGATGAGCGTGGTCTTGCCCGAGCCGTTTGGTCCCATCACCCCCACGCACTGGCCGCGGAGGATCGCCAGGTTCACGTCCTGGAACAAGGGCTGGTCATAGGCCTTCGAAAGGTGTCGCGTCTCGATGGCGATATCGCCACTGCGCTCGACCTCCTCGAAGCCCATCACCGGGCCGACGATCTCCCGCATCGTCTCGACGCGCTGGCGCTCGAGCCGCTCCAGCTTGCGCTCACGATCGTGGGCCTGCTTGGCCCGCTGCCCTGCGCTATACTTGCGGATGTAGGCCTCGAGCTTCTCGGCCTTCTCTTCCTGCCGTTCAGCTTGCCGGTCCAGGACCTTGGCCTTCTCGGCGCGGAGCCGCCAGTACTGCGTGTAGTTGCCCGGATAGACATCCAGCTTGCCGTCGTGCAGCTCCCAGATCTTGGTGACGACCTTGTCCAGGAAATAGCGGTCGTGGCTGACTACCACCATGGCCACGGGCTGGCGCGAAAGGTAGCTCTCCAGCCATTCCGTGCTCTCGATATCCAGATGGTTGGATGGCTCGTCCAGCAGCATCAAGTCGGGGCTCTCTAACAAGAGCTTAACCAGCATCAAGCGCGACTGCTGGCCACCGGAGAAGGTGCGTGCCGGGCGGTCGAAGTCGGCCTCGGAGAATCGCAGGCCAAAGAGGATCTCCTCAACGCGATGCTCGATCGAGTAAGCGTCCTGGTGCAGCAAGCGTTCGTGCAGCTCATCGTAGCGGCGGGTGGCCCGCTGGCGGTCGGTCTCGTCTTCCGCCTCGGCCATTTCCTGGGCCGCTTCTTCAAGCTCGCGATGAAGATCCAGGAGCGAGGCCAAGCCTGACCGGGCAACCTGCATCAAAGTTTCATCCGGATCGAATTCGGGCTGTTGCCGCAGTAAGCTGACCCGAATTCCCGGCCGGACGTGAACCTGACCGTACTCCGGCTGCTCCAGTCCGTCCAAGAGCTTCATCAGCGTGGTTTTGCCTGCGCCGTTGGGCCCGACCAAGCCGATGCGTTCCCCCGCGCGGACCTCAAGCGCCAGGTCCAAGAAGACCGGATCACCGGCATATTGACGGCCAAGACCCTGCGCCGAGATGAGAATCATCGCAACCTCATCCCTCGTCTCCCAGCGTCTTTTTGGTTCGCAACATATGATGATAATGCTGGGCGAACCGGTGGGCTTCATCGCGGACGTACTGCAAGAGCCGCAGGGCGAACGAGCGGCGGCGGAGCACGATCGGGTCGGACCGGCCGGGGACGAAGATCTCTTCTTCACGCTTGGCCAGCGAGATGATCGTCGGGGGGTTCACCTTGAGCGCCTCGAAGGCGGTCAGGGCCGAGCTGAGCTGCCCCTTGCCGCCGTCGATCAGGAAGATGTCCGGGAACGGTTCGTCCCGTTCCTGTAAGCCCTGGATGCGGCGGGTGACCACTTCGCGAATCGAGGCGAAGTCGTCGACGCCCTGAACGCTCTTGATCCGATAGCGGCGGTAGCCCGGCTTGAAGGGCAGACCGTCCACAAACGTGACCAGCGAGCCGACCGTCTCCGTTCCCCCCAGGTGCGCGATGTCGACGCCGTCGATCGTGCGAGGAACTGAATTCAAGCCGAGCACGCGCTTGAGCCCCGAGAGCCCCTTGCCGGGATCAATGTAAAAAACCTCCGGCTGCGCGTGCTTGGCCAGATCCCCTCGCAGGTTCAGATTTTCGAGCGCCTTGATCTCATCACGCAGCCGCGCCGCTTTCTCGAACTGGAGGGCCTTGCTGGCCTCGCGCATTTCCTCGTTCATCTCCTTCAGGACCACGTCTTTCTTGCCGTCTAAAAAAAACCGCAGCCGCTGAATGTCGCGGCGATACGTCTCGCGATCGATCCGCAAGTTGCAAGGCGCCGTGCACTGATTGATCGAGGCCAGCAGGCAGGGCCGAAACCAGCGCCACCTTTGGTCGTCTTCTTCGATGTCCAATGAGCAGGTACGAAACTTGAAGATCCGCTGCAAGACCTGGATCGCCCCGCGAAGGCTCTTGGCCCTGGGAAAGGGGCCGTAAAGCTTGACGCCGGCATCTTTTGGCTCGCGCGTGAAGTTTACGCGAGGGAAATCCTCGCCGGTGGTAATCTGAAGATAGGGAAAAGTCTTGTCGTCCTTGAGGTCATGGTTGTACTTGGGCTGGATGTCCTTGATCAGCCGGGCCTCGAGTAAGAGGGCGTCAACTTCGCTGTCGGCGATCAGGTGGTCGATATCGGCCACCTCATCGATCCAGTCGCAGATGCGTTTGTCGCTGGCGGCCGTCTTGTGGAAATAGGAGCTGGCCCGGGCGCGCAAGTTCTTGGCCTTGCCCACGTAAATGACGCGTTCCTGGGCATCCTTCATCAGGTAGATGCCCGCCGAGGTGGGGAAGGTCCTGACCTTATCGGCGGCAGAAAGCTGTGCTCCGGTATCCGTTTCGGACATGATGGCCTCGCTTATCCGTCAGCGATCGTGCCCCTCGATGGGCCAGGGTCAATTGGGCTGGAGGTTCGTGGCGCGTTCCGAGATCCAGCGCGCACAAAGCGTGGAAACCGATACACCCGATGCGGCCGCCTCCTGCTGAATTGCACTTAGCTCTCTGCGGGGTATTGCAACAGTGATCTGTTTGAGTTCGGGCTCCCGCCGAAGGGTATAGCCGACGCTGAAGAGACGGTCCTCATCAAACGTGATACGGACACCCGAGCTCAGGACGAGATGCTTATGTGGCCCCGATGCGACTCCACCGGCGATTTGAACCCCGCTGCCGTCCAGATAGCTACGAAGCTCATCGAAGGTCGTCGCGCCCGTAGGCAGCCAACCGCTTAATTCTAGAGACCCTGGCAACCGCATCGAATCCGAATCAAAATGAATAGCGATGGATGTCAACCATGCGCTTTCCGCAGTGGACACTCGATTAAAGGTCAGCTCCAGCGAGCCATATTTCCAGATTTCGGGGTTTCCCCGTGAGGAGACAGCCTGGGGCTCACCTAGCAGATTCCGCACATCTTCCTTCAGCAATTCGCAGTGGAGCGCTCCTAATTGCCCGGAGTTGAGGAAACCGACAAAGGTTGGCATCACATTCTCTCCCATCGCTCCAGAGCGATGACGAGCTTTCGCAACTCGAAAAGCGCGCGGGCGAGATCGTAATGTTGCCCTCTAACGCCCATTAGACCTGAAGCAAGCGTGACGAGAGGCGACTTGGGACCTTACCCTTTGTTTTAAAGGCTTTCGGCGAGGGCACTTGGAAAGGCATTGTCGTTTTCGAGTGAGCGCTTCTCCGAATTCCATCA
>JBKQMU010000348.1:0-40440 GCA_052146555.1 Isosphaeraceae bacterium | reverse complement strand
AGTATCTCGTTTGGCGAGTGCTGGACGGGCAAATCGACTGGTTCGTGCTCCGGGAGGGACAATACGAGCCACTTGCCCCCGGCTCAGACGGGAACCTCAAGAGCACCGTCTTCCCTGGCCTCTGGCTGGACCCTTCCGCGCTCTTAAGTGGCGATTTGGCGCGGGTTCTGGCGGTGGTGGGCGAGGGCTGCGGCACGGCGGAGCACCAGGCGTTCGTGAAAGCGCTGGCAGAGAGAGCCGCTTCGGCCGGACCTGACGCACCCTGAGGGTCGAGAGACAGAGTGAGCTTTACGTGGGTAGCCTGCAAAACACTCCGGGCTCCGCGAAGCTCATCGAGAAAAAGAGGAGTCAGTGCCATGGCAACCGCGATTATGGAACCATCGGTCTGCAATCCGCGTTCTGCGGCGCTCGCGCCGCTGGAAAACGGCGACCGGCTCACCCGGGCCGAATTCGAGCGCCGGTACGAGGCCATGCCCGAGCTGAAGAAGGCTGAGCTGATCGAAGGAGTCGTCTACATGCCATCGCCCGTCCGTTGCAGTCACCACGGTGAACCCCAGAATTGGATTGCGGGCTGGCTGTTTGTTTACAAAGTTGGCACGCCCGGCGTGAGATGCATGGATAACGCCACGGTTCGCCTTGATCTGGACAACGAACCTCAGCCGGACGCATTCCTGATCATTGATCCCGCACGAGGCGGCCAGGCACGGATCAGCCCGGACGATTATCTCGAGGGTGCCCCCGAACTGGTGGCCGAGGTCGCCTCCAGCAGCGCCAGCTACGACCTGCACATAAAGCTCCACGTCTATCGCCGCAGCGGCGTTCGCGAGTATCTCGTTTGGCGGGTGCTCGACAGGCAGATCGACTGGTTTGTGCTTCGCGAGGGAGAGTACGAGGCGCTGGCCCCGGGCTCAGACGGGATCCTCAAGAGCACGGTCTTTCCCGGCCTCTGGCTTGACCCTTCCGCACTCTTGAGGGGAGATCTGGCAAGCGTTCTGGCCATTCTCGACCAAGGAGTGCACAGCCCCGAACACGCCGAATTTCTCGACCGACTCGCAAAGACGACCATCGAGCCAGCCCGTCCCGAGCAAGAACGCACTGCCGCCCCATGACGCCGCGAAGTACCCGTCGACGCTTATCTCACGACCTTCTCTTGGCCTACAACGTGCGCCTGCGCTCCTGCCGGCGCTGCCATCAGGCCGGATTCCTTGACGAGCGCCAATCGATTCCGATCGCCCGCGATCCCGAGCCCGACGTGCCACTGCCGGAAGTGCTGTTGGTCGGCCAGGCCCCGGGCTTGAGAGCGACCAGCGAAAACCGCCCATTCGCCGGCGCAGCGGGCGAGCGACTGCGCGACTGGCTGGAGCAAGGGGGCATCCCGCGCTCCGAGGTCTACCGGCTGGTCCATTTCGCCGCCATCACGCGGTGCTACCCTGGGCGTCTGCCAGGCGCAAAAGGCGACCGCGTCCCCTCGCCCGGTGAGCAGGCGCTCTGCCGCCCCTGGCTCGACGAGCTGATCGCCATTCTCGAGCCCCGAGTGATCCTCCCTGTCGGCCTGCTGGCCATCCGCGTTTTGCACGGCCCCGCCCAATCACTGACGGCCGTCGTGGGCACCGCGAGCCAGCGCGACGGCGTCTGCATTATCCCCCTGCCCCACCCCTCCGGCGTTAGCCGCTGGCTGAATGATCCCGCGAACGTCGCCGCGGTGGGCCGGGCCATGCAGATCTTGCGATCCTGCATGGGCACTTGATCATTCGATACAACCGAGCGCTGATGCGACAGCGACTCAAAATGAGGTATCCTGGTAGTGCCGTCGCTGATCCGATCTCATCAGGCGCGACCTCGCGTGGAACGTCCTCGAGAGCGAAGGGAATATAACGCATGTCCACAGTCCAGCTCCAGCTCGGTCCGGCCGACCGTGGGCGCAGGCTTTCCTTTGAGGAGTTCCGCGAGGCCGAGGAACAAGAGGGCTTTCGCTACGAGCTTGCCGAAGGAGTCCTCGAGGTGACCGAAGTTCCGGGTCCGGTGCATCGTCGCGTGATGGGCAATCTGTACCGAGTCATCGCTCGCTACGATCGAGACCATGCCGGAGTCATCGAGACATTCGGCGGCGGCGCCGAGTTCCGCCTCTGGATTCCCAGCACGACCTCCGGGCGCAATCCCGACCTAGGCGTCGTTCTCGAAGGTTCGCCGGCTGACGTTCAGGGCCGAACCCAGCCTGCACTCGTGGCCGAGGTCGTCTCGCGCAGCAGCATCGCCAGGGACTACCAGACCAAGCACTGGGAGTACTTGCTCTTTGGTATTCGGGAATACTGGATCGTCGATCCGCTCATCCGTCAGGTCACGGTCCTCTCGAGCACGGGTGAACGATGGGCCGAGCAGGTGGCCCGGGACGAAGAGTCGATCCCGAGCCAAGTTCTGCCCGGTCTGGAGTGCCCCACGAGCGCCCTCTGGGCAGGCGTTGTCGCTGACGATTCCGGAGAGTGAACAGCGCTCGTCGTGGCGCGATCTCCATCGAGTCGCGAACTTGACCGGAGGCATGTACCCTTCTCCCTGGAGGGAGAAGGTGGCCGGTACGGCCGGATGAGGGGGGACGCAGGCGCTCGCCAGCGGCAATGCCCCTCATCCGCCCCTGCGGGGCACCTTCTCCCGGTGGGAGAAGGTATGGTTGCGACAGTCCCTCCTGATAGCAGCTCACGCGAGGACGATCCGCGCTCGCGATTCGCGCGGCATAAGTTACATCACGCTAGAATCAGCGGCGACCGCTTCTCGGCCGCCTCGTCCATGAAGCTCTGGACCCGCGCGACCAGGTCTTCGGGCTCGGGCATGACGCCTTCTAAGAGCAGGGCATTGCACCAGAGCTGAAGTCCGCACTGCTTGATGAACCCGTCGTGCTCGGTGTTGGCCGAGAGGCGGCAGAGCCGGCGAATCAAGGGCGCTTTGGGGTTGATCTCGAGGATCCGGCCGATCTCGGGAAAGTCCTTGTTGGCAAGCTTCATCAGGCGCTGCATTTGGGTGCTGAACCCCCCCTCGGAGCTAACCAAGCAGCAGGGACTGTCAATCAGCCGCTTCGACTCGCGAACCTCGCGAACCCGGCCGCCGACGGCCTCGCGAAAAAGCGAAAGCACACGGGAAAATCCGCTCTCCGGGCCGATCAAGGTCGACTCCTCGCCCGTCGTGATGGTCTTCTCTTCCCCTGTCGTATCAGGCAGCTCCAGATCGTCGGAGTCGATCGAGGTCAAGGTCTTGCCCGCGTGCGAGCCCATCGCGTTCATGACGAACTCGTCGACCGGCTCGGTGAGAAAAAGGACCTCCAGCCCGCGGCGGCGGAAGATCTCGAGGTTGGGGCTCTTGCGGACTGAGGCCAGGTCGGGACCGCCCAGATAGTAGATGCGCTTCTGGCTCTCCGGCATCCTCCCAATGTAGTCGTCGAGTGAGACCAGAACTTCGGGATCTTCGGACCGCGACGACACGAACCGCAAGAGCCGGGCGATCCGCTCGCGATGCTGGGGATCGACGATCGCCCCCTCTTTGAGCATGATTCCGAACTGGTCGTAGAAGGTCTTGAAGTCGTCGGGCTTGTCCTTGGCAAGCTGGTCGAGCCGATCGAAGACGCCTTTGAGGAGTGATAAGCGGATGCGCCGGATCACCGTGTTGTCCTGGAGCGTCTCACGCGAGACGTTCAGCGGCAGATCCTCGGAATCAACCAGGCCGCGAAGGAAGCGGAGATATTCCGGAAGAAGCTCGCGGCAATCGCTCTGCACCAAAATTCGCCGAGCGCAGAGGCTCACGCCATGTTCGAGCCTGTCAAACCCGTACCGTTCCAGGTTCGTGGACGGGCTGTAGAGCACGGCCCGGAACTGGATCGGCGAATCGACCGACATGTGCAAATGCCAGAGCGGTTTTTCCTCGGTGTGGTGGGTCAGGTGCTGGTAGAACTGGATGTACTGGTCCTCGGTGACCTGGTTCTTGGGCTCGACCCAGATGGCCTTCTGATCGTTCCAGACTTCGCCGGAACTCGCGCGGATCGGATGGGGCACGAAACTGGAATAGCGCTTGATGATCTCTTTGATGTGAGCCGGCGAGGCGAAGTCTTTAGCGTCGTCTTTCAGATGCAGGATGATCTCGGTGCCGCGGGGCAAGGAACCCTCGGCGGGGACGACCGTGAAGCTGCCGGTGCCCTCGGATTCCCACTGCCAGCCGGACTCCTCCCGGTAGCTGCGAGTCCGGACTTCGACGCGGTCGGCGATCATGAACGCCGAGTAAAATCCGACGCCAAACTGGCCGATCAAGGACAGATCAGCCTGGGCCCGGGCATCGCCCGAGAGCCGCTTGAGGAACTCTCCCGACCCGCTGTGAGCGATCGTGCCCAGGTTGGTGACGAGCTCATCGTGCGTCATACCGATGCCGTTGTCACGAATGACGAGCGTCTTCTCGAGCTCGCGAGGGTCGATCGTGATCTCCAGCGCGCCGCTGTCGCGCTCTTTTTCATCGGTGAGGGCGACGTAGCGCATCTTATCCAGCGCATCGGAGGCGTTGGAGATGAGCTCGCGAATCGCGATCTCGCGGCTCTGGTAGAGCGAATGGGAAAGCAGGTGAAGAAGCTGCTTGATCTCGGCCTGAAACGTAAATTCTTGCTTTTGAGTCGCGGTTGTCATCGTCGGAACTCGCCTCTCGTCCGATTCGTACTCCCGGGACCTCCGGCGGGACGTCTGGGAGCGGAAAAGTGTCTCTGCAGCATCGTCCATCGGAACAGATTCACCCGTTGGTCTGCAACCCTTGTACCATCCTGGGGCTCAAACTGAAGTTCTAGCGTTGTCAATGCTTGCTCCGTGCTGAGGGAGACATCGGCCGGGCGCGAGCTGTCAAAATAGGCGATAGAGCTGACAAAACGGCATACGCGAAGGTGATCGCTCTGTTCGCACACCAGGTATGGACCCGCTGCTTCACCCAACAAAGATGAACCGATGCCGGGTATCCAGAAAAACTTGCGTCGAGGGGAGCGGCGGTTATGCTTGTATGTGTGTGGCGATGGCCTGATCGCAGTAGGACTGGCCGGGTAATCCTCCGCAGAGCATTTCGCCCGGGAAACTGGGATCTCCCGGGGTAAGCGCTTTCGCAGCCCATTTCCCGGCCAACATCGTTCGTCGGTTTCACGCGTCAGCCCGGCTGCCGCAACTATAAGAAGAGACCATGGCCGCGCCTGAACCCGATACCACACCCCCTAAAGCCTTCATTTCTTACTCCTGGGATGACGACGCGCACAAGGACTGGGTCAAGCAACTTGCCGCCCGGTTGAGGAAGGACGGCGTCGAGGTGACGCTGGACCTGTGGCACTCCGAGCCAGGCGACCACATCCCGGCGTTCATGGAGCACGCCGTCCGCGTAAGCGACTTCGTGATCGCCGTCTGCACGCCCCGATTCAAGGAGAGGTTGGACGGGCGTCGCGGCGGTGTTGGTTGGGAAGGCCGCATCATGACAGGCTACGCCTTCACGGACGAAGAGAATAGGAAGTTCATCCCGGTGCTACGGCGCGGGAAATGGACCGAGGCAGCGCCGGACTGGCTCCGCGGGACGGCCTACATCGACCTGAGCGGTAACCCGTACTCCGAGCCGGCGTACGAGGAACTCCTGCGGACACTTCACGGCGCAAGGGAAAAAGCACCGCCATTAGGGCGGCCGCCGAACTTTGGAGACAGGAAGAGGTCGCCGGGAAGTCCACCTCCCGCGCCGGTAACTCAGCCTGTGGCATCGCCCCCGCCTCAACATCAAACGTCGATCAACCCCGCGATATCGAAACGCATCCCATCACGGGATGCGATGGGGGATTTCGTCGTTCTGCTGAAGCGCTATCTCTCCACATGTCGGTTGCGCGTTCAGGAAGACGCGAATAAGGGATCGGCAATCGCGCGTTACTTCCAAGCGATCGTTACAGGACACCCCCCGCGATCAGACCTTGCACGAGAGACCCTGCTGGGTGAAGTTCGTGACCGAATTGACACCATCGAGTTCCTCGTACCCTTCGGTTGGCCTGATTACGTTAACCAGGCCATAGAAAGACTCCGCTCGAAGGAGCTCTATTATGACGAAACGAGATTCCGAGAAGAAAAAGAGGGAGCGGTGATTGAGCTGACTCCGATCTTCGTCGATGGCAAGCCGGTCCGTCTAATGCGGAGGAAAATCAAGAAAGTGGTGACGGTTTTCAGTCCGAGCAAGGCCGAAGCTGTGCTGGCCGACCTAGAGACGTTGATCGGGGACCTTGAGACGGCCCTGGCGGCCGGGACGGGGTAATCGGCAGGCCGGAGACACCGGTCGAGATAGAAAGGAAAAGGACAGCCTGCATGCCTATTGCCGGCTTCCAAACCCATGAAAATCGGGATTTTCTGAGCACGCATTGCTACCTTGTGCTTACATCGGAATAATGGCTCCGCGACCGGCCTGGCCGTGTTTCCTACCTTCCCTATTCAAATCACTATGTCCCTCGTGCTGTCCCCGATGGGTCCGTGAGAGATATTTTCAGGATTTTGCTTGCATCGAACCAAGCTCGGATTGACACTGATATGGCTGTGACCTGCTCGAAGGGGGAGGGAGCTTAGGTTAAGACGGACCCGCCATACGAGAGATCGCACAGCGGAGTTTTTCGTGCTTATCAGGCGGTGAGGCCAACCGGCTAGGATGTGCCGTTGATCCGGCGCCTAGCCGGTTCATCCAAGCGCGACTTGGACGTTAGCCCCCGGAATTGCGAAAGGGCCTCGACATGGCCGGGATACCTGATGGCGACGTTCAGCAGGAAGTGTTGCGAGCGGATGTAGGGACGCTGGTCCGTCAGATCACCCGGATTCTCGATGCGAGACCCGATGTCCGTAAACGGTTGCTCTTGGCGAGGCGTCGCCCGTGGGAACGACTGCTCATAGGGGTTGGGTTGCTCACCCTAACCTTACTCGGGCTATGGATTGGGCTGTTTGCTCTAAGCTGGCTTTATGTGTGGATCCTCACAGGCTGCTCGAGCAACTCCGGCCATTCTGCCGTGGAAAGGATGGAGCGGGCCGGAATCGAACCATCGGTATCGACGACCGCAAGGCTCCATCCCTTCGCCGCTAAGGCCCTCGCGGAGCATGTGAAGTTTCTTGATGCGTCGCTTCGCCAGTACGAGAAGTCGTTTCGCAAGCTAGCCCCGTCGGAAAGGGAGGAGTTCAACAAGAAAGAATACGCCGAGGCCCTCGCAGCCGCCGAGAGCATGCCGGTTGACCAGGACTCGCTGCGGCTCTTTGACTTGGCGATATCGTACTACGCCACCGATGCATGGCTTACCTGGGATGCGTGCGTCAAGCTCGGCGAGAAGTTCGACGAGGACCCACGGCTCATCCTCAAGGGCAGCGTCGAGGTGATGCAGCGGCTCGGCGTCAAGCCCTGCCGGGACCAGGGAATCGGGAATTTTTGCTCGCTGTACGAGAGCTATCGTAAGGACCCTCCACGGCAGATTGAGGGTGAAGGGCCGGCTCCTCCATCCTTGGCCTCGCCGGGCGCGTCCAATCGGGGAACGCTCGACCATCAGGGGACGATCGACTGGCTCGTCTTGGAGCAAAAGTTCGCCAACCAGAAGCGATGAAGCTTTCCGCGGGCGAGGTACCACGGCCTGCGGGCCATGCGGGGCCCGTATCGTCCACAAACTGGAAGGTGAAAAAGGACAGCGACTGTATTGCGTGTCAAGTTTGCGTGAGGAGCGGGTCACGCTTGGTGACGGCTTTGGTAAGCGAAATGGCATTCGGTGTCAAATCATTTTTCCTTGCGAGGGCGGCCTCGAAAGAGAAGAAGGACGAAGCGAGAGAGAGGACGAGCATTGTGACGGCAGCGAGAGAGAGGATAGGCATTGCGACGATCTCCCTTTGAAGCTGTCCCGCGCACAATTCCCACCTTTGGAATCCGCCACGCCTCTGGTTAAACTTCATATGGCTTGCAGTTGGATGAACGATGGTGAGGAGCGGCCCATGTTGCGGTACAAAGCCGGCTACAAGTACGTCGATGGCGGGGTCCATGCCCAGGTGCTGGACTTCCCGGCGGCCATTACCTGCGCCGGGGACCTGGCTGAGGCCCGGCGGCTATTGGGGATCGCCCTCGTGGACGTGGCAGAAGCGGCGGTGGAATCTGGCCAGCCCCTGCCTGTGCCGGACCCGGAGGTCTTCGACGCGGAGATGGACATCGAAGAGCCGATCTACTTGCACCTGCGGGCCAGTGCTGGGGTGCGGGAGGTTCCGACCGAGGCGGTGTCGTGAAGCGGCGGGATCTGATCCAGCACCTGCGGGCACAGTTGTGGTCTGTTGCGAGAAGGGCGGGGTCATTCGGTCTGGGTCAACCCGGCGAGCGGGCGGCAGAGTGCCGTGCCCCGTCACCGAGAGATCGGCGACTACACGGCGCGGGCGATCTGCCACCAGCTCGGCATTCCCGAGCCGTAACGCGAGCGAAGTCCATGCCTAACCTGGAAGAAAAGGAGAAGGGACAGGCAACGTCACTCGGTCGGCCGCTCGTGAAAAATGCGCGTAACGCCTTGCCATCGATTGCCTAACATCGAAAGAATGCCATCCGGGTCGGACCGGACGGCACTTCATGTCGTAAGATCACAGTAGCGTCAGTGCGCTAGCTCCACGCGGCCAGGAGATACAGGAGATAGCAAGGACGGGTAATGTCTTGCCGTCCGCTCGCCGGGCACGTTTACGCCTTGTTAGGCGTTCGCCCCCGTCAGCGCGGCACCTGGAAGATAAGAGACAGGCATTGTTGTGTGTCCGTTCTCGTGGACGAGTGCACGCAATTTTTCGCTCGGAGAAATCCTGATCCGTTTGAACTTTCGCAGGTTCACCGCTTTGCCCTCCAATAGGGCTCAGGCGTCCAGTGACGCGGTGTGTAACGGTTTGAAGGAGTCCCAACCATGAACCTGGTCAACGAGTTGAAAGTCAGCGCTGAGCACGATGACGTTCTGACAGTGCTTGGCAAGGCCAAGCGGCTGGCGTCCAAGCTGGAGCGCGACGATATTGCCGGGTGGCTCCAGGCCGAGCTGGACGGGTACCCCTCCAGCCAGGCCGTGCCCGAATATCGAAAGATTGCCACGACGTTTGCTTACATTACCAACGGACTCATTCCCGCTGGCTATGTCAGGCTGATGAGCGGGGTGCAAGACCTTCCCGTTTGCGGCCTGGAGTTCCCATTTCCTGTCGCGGCTCCTATCGCCACGGTATTGACGTGGACAGAGCATGATGCTCAAGGGATCTTTTATCCGATTGAAGCAGGAAGCGAAGGCAGTAGGATCATCCACCGCACCTTTCAATTCGACTCCATGCATGCCAATCAGATCACGTTTCTGATGCACCTGAGCGGCTCGCAGATCAAGGCCATACCGGAACGCATCAAAGACAAGGTGCTGGACTGGGCTTTGACATTGGAACGGGCAGGCGTCACCGGCGAGGGCATGACATTCAGCCCGGAGGATAAACGGATCGCCCATTCCGTGGTATTCAACATCACCGATAGCAAAATTGAGCAATTGAGCAACTCTGGAATAAACCGGAGAATCAACAAATAACGAAATTCAACATCACGAATTCCAAAGTCGGGCAGCTCAGCGACACCGGCAACAAGTGGGCTCGACCAAGGACCGGACAATGTCCCCAAATGTCCCATTTTCAGCGAGAAATTTAATTGTGAACCAATGTATAGATTAGGCACAACTACACGGAGAAAGCCTGCCACCTGGTCGCCCCTGTTCCCAGCGCGTGAAAGTTGCGTTATCATGCCGTGATTCCGTACGCGGCCTGATTTTCAGGCTGATCGAGGCACATTTATGGACACTCTTATTTCCAGGCCGTCGGCCGTGTCGCAAGTGAACTTTGCGGGTCGTGGGGGGAGCGCGGCGCGCCTGATCGCTTTCTGTCTTCCACAATTCCACCCGATTCCCGAGAACGACGAGTGGTGGGGTAAAGGCTTCACGGAATGGACGAACGTGGCAAAGGCTCGCTCACTGTTCTCCGGACATTATCAGCCACATTTGCCGACTGATCTGGGATTTTATGACCTTCGCGTGGATGAGACGCGCGAAGCGCAAGCAGAGCTTGCCAGCAGTTATGGGATCCACGGCTTTTGTTACTACCATTATTGGTTTAGTGGTAGGCGGTTGCTTGAGCGCCCATTCAACGAGGTCCTGCAGACAGGCCGACCCGACTTTCCTTTTTGTCTTTGTTGGGCAAACGAACCATGGACGAGGCGGTGGGACGGTGCCGAAAACGAAGTCTTGGTTCAGCAACTTTATTCGCTGGAAGATGATCGAAGACATATCCGTTGGCTCGCGAGTGCTTTTCGCGATCCACGCTACATCAGGATCGAGGGTAAGCCCCTGTTCCTAGTGTATCGCGGTTCGAAGCTTCCTAAGCCCAAGCAGACAACAAGCATCTGGCGGGAAGAAGCACAAAAGCTCGGAATCGGTGAGCTGTTTCTCTGCCGAGTCGAATCCTTCGATACCGAAAAGGTTGTCGATCCCCAAACTTGGGGGTTTGACACAGCGGTAGAGTTCATGCCCGAATGGGGAAACCTTGGTCCCAGTCTAGGGTACGAAGGACGGCGCTGGAGATGGGCGAGATATTTTAGGTTGGTCAACCGAGCATTTGAGCAACAAGAGGTCCGGAGTTGCGCGATGGCTACCTATTTTCAGGTCCCAGACGAACACCGCCAAACCGCGGCGCGGCGCATCGCCGTTCGTTACCACTGGGACAAGGTGATCCAGGCCGTCGCCGACTGGTTCGTCAGGACCTTCCCCGAAAAGGATGTTGCCCCGTCGCCGGTGCTCGGTCCGCGAGGAACGCTCCCAGCCCAGTGGCATCGTTTCAGGTCTGAAGAATGACCGCCCCCCCTGCCCCAACCAGACCCCGACGCATCCTTGTCGTTTGCTGGGAGGTCCCCAGTCCTGACACGAGCGCGGGCGATCGTCGTCTGGTGGGCCTGCTCCGGCTGATGTGCCGGCGCCACCACGTCGTTCTGTGTTGCCCCACGAGCGTACCTGCCGAGAACCTACCTGTCTCGCAACGGTATGCCGATCAGCTCCGCGCGCTGGGAGTGCGCGTGCCCAAGCTCAAGAGGAAGACGACCGAGGACGACCGGTTTTGGTTTCATCGAAACATAAAACAACATTCGTATGAAGTGATATTATTCGAGTTATGGAACGCCGCCTGGGGCCATCTGGCGATCGCGAGGGCCTTCCAGCCTTGGGCCAAGCTGATCGTCGATTCGGTGGATGTTCACTTTCTCCGCGAAACGGCCGAAATGGACTTCCGGCCGCTGGGGCCGGACCAGCGCGCAACTCTGAGCCGGAACCAGCAACAGGAACTACAGACCTATCGCGCCGCCGACGCGGTCGTCGTCGTTACGGCCGAAGACCAGGTAGCGCTGGCCGCCTATCCGGGCATGCCGAAGCTCTATCGACTCCCCATCATCGTACCGATTCGCGACCGCTCGCCGGGCCCTCGCCGACCGGAGATCTTGTTCGTCGGCGGCTTCAAGCATGCTCCCAACGTCGACGGCATCGTCTGGTTCGTCCAAGAGGCTTGGCCGAGTGTGAAAGCAGCGGTTCCCGAGGCCGAATTAACGATCATCGGCAACAGGCCGACGCCTGAGGTCCAGGCGCTCGGTCAGGTCGCTGGCGTGACGGTGGTCGGCTACGTCCCCGAGACCGATCCCTATCTTGACCGCGCCGCCGTGGTCATCGCACCGCTCCGGTATGGGGCCGGCATGAAGGGTAAAGTGGCCGAGGCACTCGCTTGTGGGGCCGCCGTGGTGACGACCACCATCGGTAATCAAGGCTTCGGTGCGGTATCGAATGAACACTTGCTCCTCAGTGACGCGCCGGCGGAATTCGCCGCTCAAGTGGTCGCCTTGCTGCGCGACTCGTCGCGTGCTGAGCGGCTGGGCCAAGCGGGTCGCGACCTCGTGGCGCGGATTTGCGCGCCGGAGGTGGTGGGCCACGACTTGGAGCGTCTGCTGGCGGAGGTCGCGAGTCAGGTCCAGCCAACGCTTGGCCAGCAATTCCGCTCGTGGTGCGAAGTCGCCGGCTTCGCCGCCCAGCAAGCAGTCCGTCTGCCGCTAGCCTTGCCGCCGATCAGAAAAGCGTGGAGAAGCCTCCGGCCCTACCCCCCCAAGCGGTAAGACCGCTTACTCTGAATCAACGTTGCGAACACCCGTAACAAAGGGCAAAGAGAGAGAGAGAAAGGACGGGCGATGTTAGAAGATCGGCCGGTCGTCAAAGATGTGCGTAACCTATTGCTGTGAAACGCTTAACAGCCGCGGAGGCGCCTTGCGGCCAAACCCGAATAACACGTCGTGTCGAAAATCACGATATGGGCGATGCGCTGGCTCTGCACGGCCAGAACAGCCGGCCCGGGGTCTCGATCTGCGCACCGAATCGACGGTCTCGTCTCCGAGGCTGGAGCAAAGACCTGACAATGTCCCCAAATGTCCCACTTTCAGCGAGAATTTCAATGGTGAACTAAGGTATCGGTCAGGCACACCTACCCTGATAAAGCCTGCCACCTGGCCGCCCCTGTTCCCACCGCGTGAAGGTTGCGTTATCATGCCGTGATTCCGTCCGCGGCCTGGTTTTCAGGCCGATCCAGGAGCGGTGAGTTACGGAGCCGGTGGGGCCCGGATGTCCCACCTTGCCAGGATGCACGCGCAAGAAGACCGAGCGAAGGACGCGCTACAGCGACTGTCCGGACCGGTGCGGGAGTGGTTCAAGGCGACCTTTCCCGCCGGGCCGACACCCGCGCAAGAGGCCGCTTGGCCGCCGATCGCCGGCGGTGAGAACGTGCTTTTGATTTCGCCCACCGGAACCGGCAAGACATTGGCCGGGTTCCTGGCGATCCTGGACCGCTTGTTTCGCGACCACGTTGCCGGGACGCTCCGTCCGGGCCTGCGCTGTGTGTACATCTCGCCGCTGCGAAGCCTCGGATACGACATCGAGCGAAACCTCGGCGAGCCTCTCTCGGGCATCACGCGGTGCCTGGGCCTGGATGATCCCCCGGTGCGCATCGGTGTCCGGACCGGTGACACCTCGGCCCATTTCCGCCGCAAGCTGCGTGATCAGCCTCCGCACCTCTTGATCACCACTCCCGAGAGTCTGTCGCTGCTTCTGAGCCAGGCGAGCTGGGCCGAGCACTGGCGCACCGTCGAGCACGTGCTGGTCGACGAGGTTCACGCTCTGGTTCCCACCAAGCGAGGCGCTGATCTGGCAATCTCGCTCGAACGCCTGGCGGAGAAGGCCGCGATCGATCCTTGCCGGGTCGGTCTGTCGGCGACCTGCCGGCCCGCCGAGCTGGTGGCGCGGTTCTTGGTCGGCCCCACGCGTGACTGCCGGGTGGCCGAGGCTCCCCTCCCCTCGGGCCGTCCCTCGCTGGAGCTTGACGTGGAAACCTTGCTCGAGCCAGGAGAGGCCCCGCATCGCGGGCTCTTGTACCTGCGGCTCATCCGGCGACTGCGCCAGGCGATCAAGGCCAACCGGACGACGGTCGTCTTTGCCAATACGCGCTCCTTCACCGAGAAGATCACCCACGATCTGAGCCTCGAGGCGAACTCGCCCAGAAGCGGTAAAGACAAGGCCGATCCGCTACTGGCCGTGGCGGCCCATCACTCGGCGCTCTGCGCCTCGCGGCGGCGCGAGGTCGAGACAGAGCTCAAAGAGGGCCGGCTGGACGCGGTGGTGACCAGCACGAGCCTCGAGCTGGGCGTCGATATCGGCACGGCCGATCTGACCGTCCAGATAGGCCTTCCCAGCGGCGTCGCCCGCTGCGTGCAGCGCGTTGGGCGGTCGGGGCATCGCCTGGGTGCGACGTCGCGTGGACTCTTGCTGGCCTCGAGCGCCGCCGAGATCGCCGGCGCTCTGGTCACGGCTCAGGCCGCACGTGCTGGCCGGCTCGAACCGCTGAGATGGATCGATTCACCGCTGGATGTCGTCTGTCAGCAGCTTCTGGCCATGGCATGCCTGGAAGAACGCAGTGTCGATGACGCCTTTTCGCTCTTTCGGAAAGCAGCACCCACGGCAGGCCTCGCACGCGGCGATTTCGAGGATTGTCTGGACTTTCTGGCCGGTGAGCTGGCGTCGCCGGCGGGCGCATACGAGCCAGAGCCGGGCGCTCCTCCGCGATGGTCTTCGCCCCGCATCTGGAAGCGAAACGGGTACTTCGGCGTCCGTGGCCTCCGCGTCAGACGCTGGTTCTGGAGCAACGTCGGAACAATCAGCTCGGAAGAGTCCGTCACAGTCATTGAGAATGGCGTGGCAATCGGAACTCTCGAGGGCGCCTATGCCGAGCGGCTGGCCGTCGGCGATCGATTCCTGCTCGATGGCCGATCGCTTGAGTTTCAACGCCGCGACGGCCCGGTCATCCACGCTCGGTCAAGGGGGGGCGAGGGTGGGCTGCCGATCTGGCACAGCGACCGCCAGTCGCTCTCGTCCGAGCTCGCCGGCGAGGTCGCCGCGTTCCGCGCCCAGGCCGCCGTACACTTGACTCAGGGAGGGCCGCTGGCCTTGCGCGGCTGGCTCATTGAGGGTCTCGATCTGGGGCCCGAGGCGGCGGCTGTCCTTACAGAATTGATCGAGGCCCAGGAACGCACGAGCGAGGTACCGCGGCCGGAAGACTTGCTGGTCGAAGAGTATCCCTCGAGTGCAGAGCCGGGCCTGACGTATGCCTTTCACGCGGCGCTTTGCCGGTCGGCCTGCGAGGCTTTGGGCCGGGCGACCGCGGCGCGCCTGGGCCGGCGCTTCGGTCGCGACTTGACGCTTCAGGCTGCCGATCTGGGCTGGTCGATCAAGCTCCTGGAAGGGGCCACGCTGGATGCGTCCGACATCGCACTGCTCCTCGATCCCGCGAACCTCGAAAACGACGTGCTCGAAGGGCTTGATCGCGGCGAGTTACCGGCGCGGCGGTTCAGGTACATCGCGGCGACGGGCTTCATGGTCTTACGCAATCCCGAGCAAGGCCGACGGGTGCGGGTCGGGGGCCTCAACTGGGTCAGCAGCCGGCTTTATCCGCTGGTGAAGGCGGCCTGTCCGCATCACCCCTTGCTCCGCGAGACGCGGCGGGAAGTGCTGCACGACTTGCTCGACCTGCCGGCGGTCGCCAAGTGGCTGGAAGGCAGGCCGACGCTGCGTTTTCGCAAGCTCGCGGGGCCCTCGCCGTTTGCGATCTCCTGGATTCCCCCCGCCAGCGATGAGCCGCTCCAGTTTGAGTCGCCCGCGGAGGCACTCCGCCGATTGCACGCCCGGCTGAGGACGGCGCGGTGCGAGGAGGTCGCATGAACGCCAGGCGGCCACGAGAGGCCCAGTCCCAAGCACAGCTCGCAGGACTCGCGTGCTGGCAATTCCTGCCGCAGGGAGCAGCCGTCCACGCCGGCAGCCGTACCGCGGTGATCGCCGATGTCCATCTCGGCTACGAATGGGCACGGGGCGCGGCGGGCGATTGCGTTCCCGTGCATTCCCTGGACGAGACGGTCCAGCGACTGGAGAGCGTCGTGGCCTGCGGGGACATCGAGCGCCTGGTCGTCGCGGGTGATCTGGTCGAATCGCCCAGGCCGTGCCATCGGACTGCCGCGGATGTCTTCCGGCTGACCCGGTGGCTGGCCGACCGAGGCGTGCACCTTGTGCTTGCCCTGGGCAATCACGATCGCGGTCTGGCCGGGGCATTCGCCCGAGGGGCCGGAATCGCTTGCACCCTCGCGCCGGTCTTGACCCAGTCGCTCTGCATCGATGGCTGGACCATCGCGCACGGCCATCGGTCAGTCCGCGCCGGCCGGCTGGTTTTGGGGCATCACCATCCGGTGCTGCGGATCAACGGCCACACAACGCCCTGCTTCCTGGTCAGCCCCGAGCGAATTTTTCTGCCCGCGTTTTCCAGGAATGCCGCAGGCCTTGACGTCACGCGAGCGCGACTTCCTGATACCGGAAACGTCGATGGGCTCCGCTGCTTCGCCTGCGCGGGAGACGAGCTTTTGGATTTTGGTCCGCTGGCGAGCCTGATCGCCGCGATAAGATGAGTCGTCGCGATCGGGATTATGAAGCCCGAACCGATCCGCGCAGCGGCCCCTCACATTGGCCTGCAGCGCGGGCCGCGTTTTCTTAACCCATCATGGTCAGACCGTCGGCCATACCTTTGTTCGAGTCACTCTTGCGGGTCATGGGCAGCTCGATGAGGAAGGTCGAGCCCTGGCCCGGCTGCGAGCTCACGTTGATCGTGCCGCCGTGCTCGGCGATGATCTTGCGCGAGACGGGCAGACCTAACCCGGTCCCGCGCGAGCCTTTGCTTGAGGCGAAGAGCTGGAAGATCGAGTCGATCTCGGCCTCGTCGATGCCGACGCCGTTATCGGAGATGCGGATGCGGGCGAGCGACGCCTCTTCGTCCCACTCGGTGGCGACGCAGACTCGCGCCCCGTTGGCGCTTTCGCTGGCATCAATGGCGTTGGTGACGATGTTCAGAACCGCGCGGTGAATGCCTTCGGGATCGATCAAGACCCGCGGAATGGTCGTGCTCGGCCTAAGCTCGAGCACCACGCCCAGCTCGGTAGCGCGTGACTGCATCAGCTCGACCACGTCGCCGACGGTCTCGTTCAAGTCTGCCGACTCAAGCGCTGGCTCGCGATCCTTCGAGTAGGAAAGCATGTCCATGACGAGGTTGTAGATCTTGGTCTGGTTCTTCTCCACGATCGTCCAGCCGCGGCGAACGATGGTTTCGTCTTTCTCGTTGAGACCCAGGTCGATCAAATAGCTGCCGCCCCGGATGCCTTGGAGAATATTCTTGATGTGGTGCGAGAGGGTGGCGATCGTCTGACCGACGGCTGCCAGCCGCTCGGCCTGAATCTTGGCGTTGTAAAAGGTTGTGTTTTCGATAGCCAGCCCAGCCTGATGACCGATGGCGACCATGAGCATGAGCTGATCCTGAGAGAATTTGCCGCGGGCCGCGTCCTTGCCGATCGCGATGGCCGGGCTGGTTCCCGAGCGAATATCGGCGTATAGAACACCCAAGCTGGTGTGCCGTCCTTGAATCGGCACGCAGATCGCCTCACGGATGTGGAAGTCGACGATCGACTGAGCGGGGCCGAATCGCTTGTCGGCCGGAGCGTCGGAGGTAATGACCCCCTGCCCTTGGTCGAGGACGTAATCGACGATCGTCCGGGAGATGGCCATCCGCTCGTCGGATTCCGCCGGATCGCGCCAGCGTACGGCCTTGGGTTCGAGCTCGCCCGCGTCGTTTTTCAGCAGAATCGCGCCCCGGTCCGCTCCAATCGATTCAAAGACGAGCTCGAGGATCTGTGGCAAGAGCGAGTCGATCTCGAGGATGTGGCTGATCGCCTGGGTGGTCCGGTACATGACCGACAGGCTGGCCAGCCGCTCGCGAAGCCAGCCGGCCACTCCTTCGGGCTTATGGAGTACCCGTGAGCCCTCGCCCAAGGGGATGCTCTTAAGGATTGCGGAGCGGTCATCATCGCCGCTGCGAGAAAGGAGATCGACACGTGCCGTGAGGTCGCGTTTGGGGCTACCCGTCTGGTCGTGATAGAGGAGGACTGTCTGTCCGATCTGGAGCCGGTCACCCGAGTGCAGAGGTGCCTGGTCGATCAGTTGGCCGTTGACGTAAGTTCCATTTGCCGAGCCAAGATCGACGACGCGATAGGTATCGTCGTCCTGCCTCAGCTCGGCATGACGGCGGGAAACCTCGGTGTCGTGGAGCCGGATCGCGTTCGAGTTATCCCGCCCCAACGCGACAGGGCTTGACCTGAACTCGAACCGCTTGCCCTGGTCGGCCCCTTGGATGACGAACAAGGAGGCCACGAGGTTGTCTCTCCTTGGCGCAGCCGCAGTCGTCCTCAAGATGAAAACTGAACATCTTTAACCTAGCGGATGTCGACGCGCGCGTCAACTGCCGGCCCGAGACACGCAGCAGCCCCGGGAACAAGCCCGCGAATCTCCGCACCAAGATGGCTTCCTAGCCACTCTTGGCGGCGGCGGACCCTACGCGCGAACTTTCCCGCGGTGGACGCTGGCTTGCCTGGCCGCGGGCATGACGATTCCCTGAGAGAACGCTGGCAGAGGATTGCCCGCGTTGTCGGTAATGCCCATGTTCATTGTGAACACCCAGAGTGACGAGCGCGTCCTGCGAATACTTGGAAACGTCAGCACGACCTTCTCCCCGGCACCCGGCGATAGGCTCGAAGACGGCGAGATCGGGGGGGTGGGTTGAAGAACGCGCCGGTAAGGGCCGGTCAGGATGTAGTTGGCCGGATTTTTAAGATTGGCCAAGTTCATGCCGCTGGTTGCGTCGCTGAAGAGGACCGTTATCTGGTCGCCCCCGCCGTAGTGGACGGCCACGACCTTCGGCGCCTGGGTGTCGATCACGACGGTTCCGTTATTCATGATGGGCTGAGGCTGGCTCGGGAAGCCGCCCGGTCCGGTCACGACCGCGGTCACTGTGTAGAACCCGTCGGCCAGCGGCCCGGTCGCCAGGGTCCACTTGCCGGAAGCGGAAGCAATCGCGTAGCCTAGCGAGTTGTTCACATCGACGTTCGCGGGCCGCGCGAAGAGCTGCACGGTCGTAAAGGCTGGCGCTGTCCCGCTGAACAGCGGCCGATTGGTGGTCGTAAAGCCATTCGCTGCATTGGGACCGTTACCGGCAACCACTGTCAACTGGCCGGCGAAGGGGACGGGGACATTGACGTTCGGATTCTGGACGGTCGCAGTACTGGTGCCCGAGATCGTCGAGCCCTCCGGGGTGACGAGCGTGATGGCGATCGGATATGTGCCCGGCGCGGTATAGGTGTGGCTGCCCAAGATGCTGAAAACCCCGTTCTGTCCGGTCACTTTTGCCGGGGGGCTGTCCGGGGGGAGGGGTCCGTCACCCCAGGAAATCTGTGCGGTGAAGTTGGCTCCCACGTCCGAGGCATAAGGATCGGTAAACGTGGCCACGACGACATCTGAGAGGCTCTGCATCGCCTGCGTGACAACCGGTTGACCGACAATCGTGGGCAGAGCCGAGATGACGGCCGTACCCGTTGCGATCCCGCTGGGTGCACCCCCCGACCCCACGACAGTTACGGTCGTCGTGTAAGTCCCTGGTAGCGCATAAGTTATGGATCCCGTGGTGGGTCCCGTGACGGTGAATGCATGGGGCACGCCATTAACCGTCCCGATACTGCCGATACTGCTTATGCCGTTGCCCCATTGGATGAGCGCGGTAAAATCGCTGGCGTCGGTAGAGACGGGATCAATAAATGAGGCGACCGTCACGTTGCTCAAAGGCTGGCCAGGGGTCCCCGGAACGGTCGTGGGCAAGATCGTCATCCCCGGGGCTACGCTCGCGGTTCCGAAGTCCGACGCGGAGTCGCCGGCCGTATCCTTAGCGGAAACAAGAAGTGGGAAGCTCCCCGCAAGCGGGTAGGTGTAGGTACCGGTTACCAGAAACAGGCCAGATGTCGGGCCTGCGACAACTTGCCCAGTCGTCGGATTCTGACCCGCACCCCAGTCGATTGTGACGGTGAAGTCGGTAGGCTTTGCACTCAGGTCGGAATCGACAAGCGTTGCCACAGAGCCGCTGAAAGGCACGCCAGCCGTCGCCGAAATGCTGTGGGTCAAGAGCCCCAGGATGCTGAGCAACTGTCGATCCTCGAGATGCTCAAACCCCGGGTACCAGTTTCGCCATCTCTTGCGGACACTCATGGCCTACCAACCTCCCGAAGCACGAGAGTCTGAGAATGAAGCAATCGAGTCATTGGCCCGGCTGACTGCATAGAATCCGACGTGACCACCGCTTGTGGTTCACAGGTCCCGGCCTACGGTTGCCGGGACCGCGTCCGAGTAGGAGAAGGCGGAACGCTCACGGCCTTCAGTTGCTGTTCTGTGTCTGATAGGTCGCGGAGGTATTGCCGAAATCGCCGTTCCGGAGAATGCCCGCACCGTTGAGTATCGAAACCTGGGCGGCCGCGATGGCGTTGTCTTGGCTCAGCGTATAGAGCGTGAGCGCCTGCGCCGACGTGTCCGACTTGGGGATGCTCGAGAGGAGGTAGCTCTCGAGCGAGCCGGCGCCTGCTTGGCCGTTGATGCCGACGATTCGGTGATTGATCAGCGTCGCGAGCGTTGAGGGATGGCCATGCTGTTGCGCTGTGCCTGGCTTGTATTGCAGGAAGCTGCTGATCAGTTGCTGAGCGAGCAAGTTGACCCGCTGCGTCGTGTAAAGTGTAAATGCGCTATAAGCGTCGCTAGCTGCCGAGGCTGTGGTTGTTGTGTTCGAGATGAGCGCAAAGTACGTCGCTTGCGCCTGGTTGTAATCGTTCTGGAACGAGGTGAACGCCTGGTTGACCTCGGCGGCTACCGCCATCTGGTGCCGATTGAGCACATTCTGCCTGGGATGCAGCCCGCTGACCACCACCGAAGAGCCACGGTAAGTGCTCAAGACCACCCGATCTTCCAGGCGATTGGCCAACGACGGCACAAAGCGATGCTTCCGTTGCATTTCTGACCACCTCCGTGTCAAGGCTTTTTCAGGCAATCCCTGAACCTGATCGCTCGCTCTGGAGAGCCGGCGCTCCGATCGAGTGCTCGGAACTCTCAACGTACGAGAGTTTATCACATGTTTTGTGTACGGCTCGCCTTTTTCTCGAGAGCGGGCAAGCCCGGCAAGCTCTGCCGTCAAGATCACAAAAAGGCATTCACTTCAAGCGCCACTTTCCAAACTTGGCCACAGGAACCGCTTTGGTATGACGACTGGTAAATGAGGAGTAATCGCCACTATCCCGTCACCCGTCAGAGGTTCACCATCATCGAGCCTGAGTTGCCGTGAATTCCTTCAGTTCATCGGCCTGCTGTGCATCGCACGCGTGATCAGGCGAAAGCTGGTCGGCAAACGGAGGTCGCAACTTGGAAGGAAAATGCGATTTCGGGTCCCAATTGCTAAGGATGTTCCGCATCGCGCGATCTTATTCATTTTGACGCTTGTCCGGTCCGATAACTAAGACGCCGCTACAGTGCCATGAACCGCCATAGTGGGCGAAACTGGCCCTGCGGCCGGAGGTGATTGCCCGGCCTCTCCCGATGCGCGCCCGATGGGGACGGGGCCGGCCGTCGCATCCATGATATCATCCCAGAGCGGAAAGCGCTTTGGGGCGGGGCGAACCGCTGAGGTCCGAGGAGGGTAGGATGGTCCGCAGTCACTTACACTTCGCAGTTGCGTTCCTTGTCCTCGCCGTCTCGACCTGGGCGGCGCCGGCGGGCCGGGCCAACGATCCGGTCCCAGACGCGAGCCCGATACCCGAAACGAGTCCGACGGGAGCGAAGGGCGTCAGTGCCAGTGTCGGCTCGGCCCCGAAAATCATGCCGACTCAGCCGGCACCCTCTTCGGTCAATGAGGTCTCCTACCCGCCTGAATCGGCCGGGGGAATTCGGGTGCAGGAAGCGCCGGACGATGGCCCTCCCGGCGCCGTGTACGAGGAGCCGCATTGGCTTGAACGGCTTAACCCTTTCCACGCGCTGGATCCCACGCGGCCGGTGACAGTCGCCGAACTTTGCTGTCGACTGGATTGCGTCGCCGACAAGCTGCGCAACGAGGGACTGGTGGCAATCAAGCAGCCCGATGTCTTCAGCCAGGCCCGCCTGACCCGGTTTCGGTATGACTTTGACCAGCAGCTCAGCTCCGACCTGGGCAATTTTCACCTTGTGCTTGCCGCCCGGATCAACCGCCTCGACGCAGCGACCACCACCCAGACCACGGCCCTTTCCGCCGCGCTCGCCGCTCCAGGTACAACGGCCGTCAAGGTGCCGGACCTGCCGGACCTCTCGAAGATCAACGCCAACGTAACCTCACTCTTCGGAAGCACGATCGACATGACCAAGGGGCCGTTCGGGAGCCTCAGCTTGGCGCCAAGCACACTGGCTCAGAGCGGCGCGGCCAGCGCGGCCTTGGGGCTCGGAGTCGATCCAACGGTCTACCTTGACGAGAAGAAGCGCTTTCTCGAGCACCTCAACCATATTCGCCGCCTCAATCTTGGCCCCGACCAGAACGACTCCTCGGGTTACGGTCTTTACCTTCTCCGCCTGCCCGTCTCGATCACGCCGGGTCTATGCACTTCCCAAGGGTACGGAGCCGAGGTCGCGGTGAAGGTGGAGCACGAGTTCTCCGCAAACTTCGTACAGTCGACGTTCCGGAACCTGGTTATCAACGACCTCGTCGATCAATTAGGACCCTTCATCTACGAGGTGATCAGGTTTGACCGTATTCTACCTCAACTGGAAGCATTGCATTATGCTGTGATTCGGAAGCGAGAACTGGATCGAGAACTAGAAGCTAAGAAGCATGCTCTGGAATCACCAATGCATGCGCTGGACACACAAAGGGATAACCTCGAAAAACAGGAGCGTAACCTTAGATCGCGGTCGGGAGAAAAGCCTGCCTCAAGCGAAGCTCGAAAGAGCTTGGAGGAGACTTTGGAACTTTACAAGAAGGCTCAGAATGGCGTTGAGAAGGCTCAGAATGACGTTGAGAAGGCTCAGAATGACGTTGAGAAGGCTCGGAATGACGTTGAGAAAGTGAAGAGTGACGTCCTGAGAATCCGCAACGATCTAGACCTGAGCCGCATAGGTATTAGCGTCCCCTCGACCCGACGCCCGAAGCAAATGTATCCGGTGGCACCCAACGAGATTTTACAATTTTTCCTTCATGAGAACATATATCAAATTGCAAAAGATGTAAAGAAATTATCTATTTATAAAACTCCTAGGGAAATAGACGTGCGAATGTACTTGCGACACATGCTAGCTGCATCTTATGCAACAATGAGTATATCTGGGTCAGAATGGGGGCGAGAGGACGCGCCACCGGCACCCCTGGATAACACGTACCTGCTTGACCGCATAAGAAATGCTGCATACGAACGAAAGTTTAGGCAACCCGGAGAAGACAGCGAACTGACATGCCTCTTCCAGGATCTGATCAATGAGATAAAGCCGACCAGAGATAACATTGAAGATGAAGATGGATCCCCACGTCCTAGAGCTTCGCTCTGCTGGGCGATCGCTCTGGATGCCGCCTGTCTTGACAAATACATGCAATTATACATGCAAGCAACGATGCAATCAAGCACACATGCGATTCCAGGTGAGACGCATTTCTACCGGGTGGCAACGCTGGACCAGTCTGCGATAGACCTCTTCCAGGAGTTCGTGCGAGTGAAGTGGCCAATTATCACCTTCGCGCTCGACCCGGTCACCGACCAGCAGAACATCGCCGACTCGTTCAACCTCAAGCGCGATCTGCAACTGGCCGTTTCATTCGCGTTCGCGACCGGGCAGATCGGCTTCAACCAGCTCACCACTTTCCGCCGTCAGATCGAGCAATCGGCCGACACGATCGCGTTGAACCGTACGGTCACCGGATTCGTGCACGGCTCCGACGTGTTCGGATACCGGTTCACTCCCCGGTTCCAGAATCCTCCAGCGCAGCGGACGAATCTCGGGGTGATCGCCAGCCAGCTCATCGGCGGTGGACCCGGCCCTGATTACCAGATCAAGAAGTCAAAGCTCGAACCGGGAATCCGCGAGCTCACGGCGATTGTACTCCTGCCCACTTTCTTGCCTGTCATGCGCATGAACGTCACGGGCAACTGGTTTCGGCTCAATGACCCCGAGCACCTCGTTTACCATACCCGCCGTCAGATGGAAGATGGTCGGAGGGTCCAGCAGGTTCGCCAGGCAGTTCTCTGCGATCCCCGGCTCCATGAGTACCGGGCCGACGACCTTCGCGTCCTCCACGCCAAGCTGGACATGCTGGACGCCATGCTGCCGACGCAGTCGAAGGTGATCCAGCTCCCTTATGAGAACACCGCAAGCGGTTTTGGCCTCTTCTCAGATTTCTCAGAGGGTGCAACAGCGCTGGTGCCTGAGCTGACCGGGTTTTCGGGGGTCGACGTCATCCAGCCACCCGCCGGCGCGGCGACCGCGGCAACGACTGCTCCCGCAGCCGGGACGCCCGGGCTCCAGGTTTCGGCAACCACGACCGGCACGGCCACGTTCACCACTACGTCGATCGTCGGCGGGACCGGCAGCATGGCCGACCTCTTCGTCTTCGGCAAGTACATCAGCCTGCTTGACACCAAGGTGATCGCCGGTGGCCGCTCGGCGGCGTACGAGATCCTCAGCCGCGAAGTGATTCACGTCCAGGTACCGGCCAACGCCATCCCGACGACCACCGAGGATGGCAAGACCTACATCGAAATCTTCCTCGCGACCCCGAACGGGGCCAGTAACAGCCTGCTGGTTCCTTACCAGGCCACAGCCGTGCCCCTGGTCGCGTTCGACCTGAAGATCGATTCGCAGTCGGAGGACGTCTACTATCAGTGGCTTGGCCAATCGGGGAGTCAGTCACTCGTAGCGACCTACGACCCGACCACAAAGAAGACGATCAACATCAGTTGGGACTCGCCCACCAGCATCGCACCCAGGACTCTCCGGGTCCGCTTTTACGGCACGATCAACGCACAGCCCATAACCTTCGACCTGACGGCCGATCAAGGAGCCAACGGCGACTACACGGTTAGCCTCCAGCAATTCACCGTCAAGCTTCTGAGGGTCCTCCAGTCGATGACGACCCCAGGCGCTTCGGTGACCTCGCCCATCACGTTCACTGTCTGGGTGCAGCCATGGGCCCCCAACGACGCGCAAGGGTTCCGGGTTCGCCCCGAGATGAAGAAACTCAAGTCACAGCTTTCCGTGAATATGTACTTCAACGCCACTGGCAAGAATGCTCTGCCGGATGTCTTGATCCCCCCGGAGCCGGAGCCAACGCAAAAACCGCAGGCCAGCGACTCGACGAGCCTGCGAGTTCCCGCCTCCCGTTCGGGCCAAGCCCCGATCGCGGCGGCACGCCGGGCGCAAGATACGTCGGTGGTCAAAGCAGCACAGACATTGCCCACCCCTCCGGCGTCTCTGAGCGCCCCCCAGCCGCCCGCTCAGCTCACACCGCCGGTGTTGCTATCGCCGGCAGTGACAAACGAGGCCGAGCAGGTCGCCCGGATGTTGACTGGCCGTCCGTTCGACCCCAACACTGCCTCTTCGCCACCGCCGCTCCCACCCGGTACCATCCCGGCCCCTGGCGCTGCCACCACACCTGCTCAGACGGCAATCTCAGCCCTGCCGGCTTCCGGCGCGCAGCCGATCATCGTCCTGCCCGCACCAGTGGTCGTGGTTCCCTCCAAGCCGGACGAGAAGAAACATCACAAAATGCACTATCGTCCTGGCCAGCTCATGAGAAACCTGGGCAACCACATCAACCAGGCGCTGCCGGGCGGTTCGTGACTCGTTTGAACATCTGCGACCAGCGTGCAAATCCCTCCGGCGTGGTCAGAGGTGGCTTGCGGAGTCACTAGCTGGGCGGGCCCGAGAACCGGAAGCAGATTGATCGGAAGATTGCCGTTGGTGACGGAGACAGGTTCGCCCGTTTTCGGCTCGGCTGCCTTCGCCGCGGCCACTCTCGCGGTCTCGTAGACCGCCGCTTTGGTTATGAAGGTCTTGATCAGGTCCGAAGCGTTGGCCGCGCCCTGTTTGAGGGCATCTGCGGCGTCGGTGCCAGCCTTGGCGGCGGCCTGGCCCGCTGCGGCCACGACGGGATCCGTTGAATCAGTCTGAGGATAAACGAGCTTGATCCCAACCTTTGCGGGCGCCCCTAAAGAGAGGGCGCTGGTGGGGTCGAAGTTTGGGGGAAGTAGACCATCGAGATCCGCGAGCATGCTCTGGGCCACCTCCTCCATGGGTATCTTGCAAGTTCCATCGTCTCCCGATTTGACGACGCCAGTCGTGTAGTCACCTTTCCGCCCGTTGATATTGAGACTAAATACGGCCTTGAACCATACTCCGGGTTTCGGAGCATTGTGCTCGGTGCACTTGATGCTGACCTCGGCGGGCGACACCCCGGCCAGGACCAGGTCTGTAGCGATAGCGCCCTTTTCCCGCGTGGTCTTGTACTGGATGGTTATTTTATCGGGGGTCAATGTGAAGTCGGGGCTTGGGGCTGGGGGTGCCTGAGCGGGATCGGGGTCCGGAGGGGGTTTGTTTGCAGAGGTCTGCGGCGAGGCCTGCTGGGTCTGGCCCTGGCCCCACGCGGGAAGGCCCGCCAACAAGGCTGCGATGGCAACAAGCCCAGCGGGCAGAGAACGGAGTCCGAACCGCCGATCTTGGTCATAGCATTCGCGCAACATGAGAGCCCTCGGGGCCGAGTATCAATTTTTTGAGATGGACCACATCGCCACGTGTTTTTTAACGATGACATCACAAATGGTCTTTGTCAAATCAAAGGCCAAACTCGGTAAACTTTGCAAACGAAGCTTTTCCCAATCCCCTATTTTCTCGTCGGTTCCGCATTGTGAAACCGCTTATCGGGTGGATTGCCCGAGACGCCAGAAAGGCCTCGTAACGACCCGGGGCGGACGTTTACCTCACCCGGACGATCCGCTCGAGGTTTCTCGTCGCCTCGAACCACGGGCCGAGGGACTGGTAGGGAGCGAGTCGGGCAAGGATCGATTTGGCTCCTTCCGCGTCGCACCAGGTCAGAATGCCGCCGCGGGAGGCAGGAAAGCCGAGGCCCAGGACGGAGGCCTTGTCGACGTCGGCAGGGTCGCTCGCGATGCCGTCTTCCAGTGCGCGGATCGATTCGAGGAACATCGTTAGGAAGAGCCGATCGGTGATGTTTTCCGGGCTTAATGGCCCGGCCGCGCGGCGGTGCGATCGAAACACCTGCTCGAAGAGAGGATCGGCCAAGCCCGGTGATCCTTTTGTCTCGTACCTGTAAAACCCTGCGCCGGTTTTCTGGCCCAGGCGACCCAGTTCGACCAGCTCGGCAAGAAGCGGACTTACCGCGGCCCGCTCGGGAAAGCCTTCGGCCATGACCCGAGAGATGGCAAGCGCTGTGTCCAGGCCGATGAAGTCGAGCAGGGCGATCGGACCGCTGGGCATGCCGAAGTCGATCGCGGCCGCATCGATGGCTTGGGCCGCGTTTCCCTCCTCAAGGAGCGCAAGCGCCTGGTTCAAATACGGGAACAAGATGCGCGTGGTCAGGAAACCGGGGCCGTCGCGGACGACGATCGGCGTCTTGCCCAGCCGCTGCGCCATGGCCACGAGCGTCCTTACGGTCAGGTCGCTTGTCAGGTCGCCGCGGATGATTTCGACCAGCTCCATCCGGTGCGCCGGGTGAAAGAAATGCATGCCGGCGAAGTGCTCGGGAGCAATCCACGAACGGGCCATCCGCGTGATCGGGATGGTCGAGGTGTTACTGGCCAGAAGCGCACCCTTTCGCAAAACACCAGCCAGGTCCCGAAAGATGGCCGTCTTGATCGCCTCGTTTTCAGTCACGGCCTCGATGACCACGTCACAGTCCGACAGGACATGAATGTCCGCCGAAGCGCGGAGGAGCGACTGATCGGTTCTGTCGGAAGAAGATGTACCAGCACTGCCGTTAGCCGGTGCCCGCGAGGCGATCTGCAGGGCCCGTTTCGAGCCGGTTTCGAGGATGGCCGCACTCGAGTCCACGAGAACCGCGGGGACCTTCGCGCGCAGCACCGTGCCGGCGATTCCTCCGCCCATCTGCCCTGCGCCCAGAACACCCACGCGGCGGACGACCGGAGGGGAACTCAGCCCATGCGGGGGATTCGGGTCGGGCACCTGGCCCATCTCTCGCGAATCGCGATTCCCGGGCGGATAGTCCATCGCAGGCTCACTCGAAGAAGGGAGATTCGAAAGGCTCTGGGCAATTATGGACGGTGTGCGGTCGCCTGCTAGATGACAGGCGTCAACCAGGCCATCTGAAATCGAGTGATGAAGTTTTCTTTAGATTTGGGGCGTGAAGAGGATGATCTCAACCCGGCGCGGAGGGAGGGGTCCCTGTGGAGGGTCCGCCAGCCGAGGAATCTGGGTGCCGTAGCCCACGGCGGCGACCTTGCGGGAGCGGAACCAGCCGACTGAGTCGATGCCATGCTTGTCGATTAAGTACTTGCGGACGGTATCGGCTTGTTCCTGGGTCAGAGCCTCGGCCAGGTCGACGTCGTGATCGTCGCTCGTGAAGGCGGCGATGACGACCTCGGACTGCGGGCGGCTAGCCTCATTGCACCAGCTGCCGGCGTCGTCGAGCCGCGAACGGCCCAGCGGTGTGAGAATCGCCCGGCCGGGTTCGAAGAGATCGTCGGCGGGATAGAACCGGCTGGCGCGCAGCGCACCGGGCTGATACAGCACTTTCTCACGTTCGAAGTACGACCGCGAATCGAAGTAGCGGGACAACGGCCAGGTCCGCTTGAGTGCGGCGAGGTTGTCTTCCAGGTCCGTGATCGCGCGCTGGCTGCGCCGGGTGAGCGAAATGAGGTTCTGGTAAACGGTGTCATCACGCACGAGCTTGCCAAGCGATCCCTTCCCTTCCCGGACCGAGGTGGCGATCGTGCCCAGTTCCTCCAGGCCCGTCTGTGCGGTCCGCGCCAAGTTGTCAAGCTTCTGCAGTGAGGCACTGGTTCGTTTCATCAGGTCGCTGAGCTCGACGGGCGGCTCGGACTGGATCTCGCCTCCCTCGGCTAAGACTGGCGAATCGGGCCGGCCGGGCGTGATCTCGACGACGCGCGCGCCGACCATGCCTTCGGCCAAGATCCGCGCCACGGCGTCGGGGCGGACGAGATGCCTGAGTTTTTGGTCCAGCCGCAAGACAAGCTCCACCGGGGCGCCGGGCTCGCGCGGGGCAATGACCTGCTCGACCACTCCCGCGTCCATCCCCTGAAGCCGGACGCGGTGGCCGGCCTCCAAACCCGTAACGGTCGAGAACCGAGCGCGCACATGAAAGGTTGGCTGAACATGCCACTGGCGCGTGGCCACCTGGTAAAGCCCGAAACCGCCCAGCGCCAGCACTGCCAGGGCGAAGCCAGCATTGGCCAGGGCCCGCCACCGGCCGATTTCATGCCTCATGATCGCTCGTCCCTAAAGGCGGCAACGCGAAGAATCTGAACTCAGGTATTGTACGCCTGCATTCGACAGGTTCAATTGCTACGGTCGAGCTTGAAACGATCCGCCGGATGTCTGCGATTGTGTTGGAGGGGACGACGGTTCAGTTGTGGTCGGAAGCGGAACTCCTCCGCATGGGTGAACGATCGGCCGCCCCTCAGCCGCGTTGAAAATTGAGCACCCAGCACTGGACACTTCTCTAACCACGATGACTATGTTCTACTCGTCGCGTCCATGAGGTGGCAAACGATGCAGCTGCACGGACTGGCGAGTGGATTGGTCGGGCTGGTAGCGAGCCTTGTGGTGTATTGGCTGCCAGTCCGCCCAGGTCAGGAGCCAACCGCTCCGTCGGCGAAATCCGCGAAGGCCGGACCGGAGCGAGCCGGCCATGGCGAGGTGGATCACCAGATCAACGCTCAGTTCGAGCACGCCAAGGTCGCCGACTTCATCAAGCGGTTCGAATCGAGCGATCGGGAGGTCTATGCTCGGCGGCACGAGATCGCACGCGCGCTGTCGCTGTCGCGGGGGATGGCGGTAGCCGACGTCGGGGCGGGAACGGGAATCTTCACGCGCCTCTTCGCCGACGCCGTGGGCCCCTCTGGAAAGGTCTACGCGGTTGAAATCTCCAAGCCTTTCCTCGACCACATTGCCGAATCGGCACGGAAGGAAAAGCACCCGCAGATTATCACGATCCAGGGATCGCAAGACACGACGAACCTTTCCCCCGGCGCGGTCGATCTGGTCTTTCTCTGCGACGTTTACCACCACCTGGAGAATCACCGCAAGATCCTCTCGTCCCTGCATCAGGCGCTGCGGACGGGAGGTTCGCTGGTACTCATAGAGTTCGACCGGGTCGAGGGCAAGAGTAAGCCGTTTGTGCTGGCGCACGTACGGGCCAGCCGGCAGGAATTTCAGCGGGAAATCGAGGCGGCCGGGTTCGCCAGAGACGTGAGCTTTCACGGGCCGCGGCTCACGGAAAACTTCGCGCTGAAGTTCCGCAAGCTCGAGCCCGGCGCGGGCGATCGAAAAGGAAAATGAAAAAGGGCGCGGGGAGGATCGCCCTTGAGAGACGGCGGCGGGAAGCTGAGAAACTGGTGGGAGTTTCCAGGCTGCACGACCACAGAAAAAAAACAGGGACCTGCAAACGATTACTCGCCGGCACTGCTTTCCTGCTCGGTCTGTGTTTGGGCTTTGGTTTCGGCCATGCTGCGACGAAACTGCGGCCAGACCTCGACGAACGCCTGGGTTTCCGCGTCGCGCCAGGAGAGCCCGGTTTCCTCAAGCTCGTTGGCGCGGCGACCCCACAGCTCGCGAAATTCGACGGGCCACCCGGCGACCACGCTGCGATACGCCAGCGGATGAAACGTAGGTGCCGGAGGACGCCCGTTGGGCGTGCGTTCAGAGTTGGGCGTAGCCGACTTCGCGGGTCGGCGAAATCCGGAACTCCTGGCTGCCGAGTCCGGTTTTGCCGGATTCTCGGTAGCCGCATCCTCGTCCCCGAATTCCATGGAGAGCCTTCCTTGGACACTCCGAATGCGCGACCCCCAGCGGGTCGGCTTCAGGGTCCGAAGCTCGCGCACGGGAGACACCTCCTAGTGGTTGCTTTTGAGGGTTCCAGACAGACGACCGTTAACCTAACTTCATTATTCTAAGACACGCTACTCCCTTTCCAGTCGTTCACCCAATATTCTCGGATTCCTCTAGGGACTTACCCATACATCCCGAATTTACCAAACTTTTCGTGTTACTTCGATGCCTCATAACCACACAGACCTCCACGTGGATGAAACAGACCAGGTCCTGGAAAAAAGGATGCCGACCGAGTTCGGACTCGGGATGGCAATCTTCGTCGTCATCGCCAGCATGGTCGGCGCAGGGGTGCTTACGACCTCTGGGTATACGATGCTGTATGTCGGAAGTAGTCAGTACATGATCATGCTCTGGATAGTAGGAGGCGTGATTGCCCTTAGCGGAGCGCTTTCGCTCGCCGAGCTAGCCGCGGCCTTACCGCACACGGGTGGAGATTACATTTATCTTTACCATGCGTACGGGCCGTTGGCGGCATTTCTCTCCGGTTGGGTTTCCTTCCTGGTCGGATTTTCCGGACCCGGCGCACTTGCGGCCTTTGCTTCGGCCAAGTATCTCCTGACTCCGCTGGGACTACAGGGGAGCCAGTCGATGAAAGCCCAGCGGGCGCTGGCTACCGCGGCAATTGTGATTTTTTCGCTGATTCACGTTTCCGGAAGAGAGAGGGCCGCCAAAGTTCAGGGATGGGTCACGGGGATAAAGCTGGCTCTTCTCGGTATCCTGATCGTAGCGGGGATTAGCGTCGGATGGCCCCACATCGCGAACTTAGCCGATCCCAGGCCGGTTGATCGCAGCCTCGTCGGCTCCATGCTGTTCTCGCTCGTCTACATCTACTATGCCTACACGGGGTGGAACGGAGCCTCGTACTTAGCCGGCGAGATTCGCGACGCTCAGCGGATCTTGCCCCGCGCGATCTTGATTGGCACGTCCCTCGTGACCGTGCTTTACCTGGGCGTCAACGCCGTCTACGCGCTGGCACTGACGCCCGCCGACCTGCGAGCGATGGTGGATGATCCCGCGAACATGGAAGGGGTCAACGTGGTCTTGCCGATCGCCGAGATCGCGGCCCGGCGGCTCTTTGGCTCCCACTGGTCGAACGTCCTAAGCGTGGCGATCGGTTTCATGCTCCTCTCGACTCTCAGCGTGTACCTGCTCCTGGGTCCGCGAGTGGTCTACGCGATGGCCTGCGCGGGACAGTTTCCCAGGGTCGCGGCCCGTCTTACGGCACGAGCGGGCACCCCCGGCGTAGCCACTCTTTTTCAGGTTGCCATGACTCTGTTTCTGCTCTGGACTGGTTCGTTCGAGAGCATCATGGTCTACGCCAGCGTGGGACTGTCAATCTTTTCGATCCTGTCCATGAGCTCGATTTTCGTCTTGCGCTGGAAGCGGCCCGACCTGCACAGGCCTTTTCGGACGCCGGGCTATCCCGTGACCCCGGCCTTGTACTTGGGACTGACGGCGCTTCTCTGCGGCGCAGTGTTCTACCGAGAGCCCGAGGTCTCGGGCCTTTCGGTTCTGAGCATCCTGGCCGGCATCCCGTTTTATTACCTCGGGCAGCGAGGCACAGCTCGGTCCGCCACCGGCACGCGAGCGTGACGTTCGGTCGCAGTTGCAATCTTGCACCTCCGCCGCTTGCCTCCGCGCCTTTCTTGACGTGGTGGTATGGGTCTCTACACTGAAGGGGATGAGACCAGCGCCCTGACCCGGTCGATCGCGGATTGTGCAGGAGCGCTCTCAAATCTGCTAAGGTGCTATTGCCGTGCCAGGCCTCGACGACTCGAAGCGACCGTTTGGTGAATCACCCGTCGCAAATTCGGAAATTCCTCCACTTCCCGACCTGCCCCCGGTCGAAGCCCCCTCCGCCGGGTTCGTGGTTCAGCTTTTCGTGATCCCCGCCGTGGTGGTCGCTGTCGTGATCCTGGTCTGGCTTCTGTTTGGAAAGCTGGCCGGTGGCGAGCGCGACCCCGCCGAGTACGTCCGGCGGATGAGGCAGGGATCGGGAGACTGGCGGTCGGCCTTCGAGTTGGCCAGCTTGATCCAGAATGATTCCCGCCTGGCCAGCGATCCGCGACTCCTGGGGGAACTTTCCGACCTGCTTGCTTCTGAGCTTAAGCATACGGGGGATCCCAAGCTGTCGGTCTATTTGATCAAGACCATAGGAGCCTTCCAGACCCTCGACGCCACCCTTGCCGACAACCGGAAAATCGATCCTCTCGAACCGCTCATTCAGGCGCTCGAGCCGACGCACGATCTTTCGATTCGAATGGAAGCGGCCGCCAGCCTGGCCCGTCAGTCGGCCCGTCTGGAAGGCAAGCTTGACGATCCTCGAATTACCCCCGCGCTCGCCCAGGCAGCAGGCGCCACCGAGCAGGAGCTGCGCCAGGTCGCCGTCTATTCCCTAGGCTTCGTCAAAGGAAACGAGGCGACGACAGCCCTGCGGCAGCGACTGGAAAGCGATGAGAATCGCTACGTCCGCTACAACGCGGCAGTCGCGCTGGGCCGGCGAGGTGACCCCGCGGCACGGGCGACTCTCAAGGAAATGCTCTCGACGTCCGACTTGCAGCAAGCGATCGATCTTCCCAGCGCCACCGAAAAGCAAAACAAGATCGAGGCCATCGAGCTCGAAGCCCTGCAAGCACTCGAATCGTCGCTGGCTCACGATTCGGGGGCGCTGGCCCGTTCACTTCGTGCCGATGTCGAAGAGCTCACGCATTCAGGGCTGGTCAGTATTCGCAGCCAGGCCCAGGCCGTTTTGCAAAAATTGCATCCCGCTCCCTGAGCCCGGGACTCATCCTGCGCGCTTTGACAGCCGCACTGATTTCTCGATCTTGCGGAATGAGCACAATTTGCGGCTGGCAAGAAGGCGCGGCGGCCGTCACGTTCGCGACTGTGGCGCGCCGTGTGCTCTCGAATGGCGCGGCTCGCGCCGCTGGAGATTACCAACCTGATGTGATCGGCACAGGATGACCCTGGGCTTGAGGATTTCCTCCAATTTGCCGGGACGCCCTATTGCCTGGTGGTATACTGTCTTGGACGGCTCCTTACGAGTCTCGATCTGGTTATTTTCTACCGCGGCAAGCAGGCTTCTTGAAGAATTTTCCAGCGACCGGGGCGGATCGTACGGAATCGGGGTTGGAGTCTCGGGTGATGGCACCGCCGTCGCTAGCGTGAGCCGGAACGAGGTCGCACGATCAGCGTCCGCGGCAGTCAGCGCGGTTTGATCGAGTGTTGCGAGCAACTGTTAAGGAGGGCCGTCACGATCAAGCCCTCTCCTCAAGGGACAAGGCAAAGTGGCTCCGCCGTGCCGAGCACCGCGTCCAAGTCTGGAAAACGATCCGATTGTCCTGCGATTGCGAGGAACCGTAACAGTCAACCGGAGGGCCTACTCAAGGACCGAGAGTGCACTCCTTCGGGCCGTGCAAGTTGATCCACAACTGGCGAATCGCGACAGGGATGCCGGAGCATCGCCGAGGAGTATTGCATGTTCAAGTCCTTAAAAGTTGTGCGCGCCATCGCCATCACGGCCGCGGCACTCCTGGCAGGGTATGCCACCCCGGCCCAGGCAACCTACGGTGGGGGAGCGTGCAACCGGTGCGCCCCCGCTCCCGTTGTGGCGACGCAGTTAAGTGTGGTCAGTCTGGCTCCCCAGGTCGAAACGGTCTATCAGACGGTTTATGAGACCGTTTACGAGACCGAGCCCGTCATGGTGATGGAGACGAGGTACCGGACGGCCTACCAGACGGAGAACTACACCGTCAACCGGCCCGTCTGGGAGACGTCGTTGACCGAGCGCAAATACACCGTGATGAAGCCGGTGTACCAGACGGAGCAGCGTGAGCGACGGTATACAGTCCAGCGACCGGTCTATGAGACCGAACGCCGCGAGCGGCGGTATACTGTTCAGCGGCCGGTCTATCAGACCGTCAATACGGAGCGCCGCTACACGGTCATGCGGCCTGTCATTAAGACGCAGCAGATGGAGCGGCGGTATACCGTGCAAAAACCTGTGTACCAGACGCAGCAGATGGAGCGGCGGTATACCGTGCAAAAACCTGTGTACCAGACGGAGCAGCGTGAGCGACGGTATACAGTCCAGCGACCGGTCTATCAGACGGTCAATACGGAGCGCCGCTACACGGTCATGCGACCCGTGAGCGAAACGGTGATGGTCGACCAGCCATACGCGGTCTGTCGGCCGGTCACGACGGTGCGCCAGGAGACCGTGGAGTGCGGCTATTACGAGCGGCAATACACGATGGTGCCCGGTCCGGTCGTCGAGCGTCGGGTGCGGGTTCCAGTCCAGGAATGCGACGCGTGCCAGGAAGAGCCCTGCGGTGGCTTCTTGAGCTGCTTGCATCACAGGCGCAAGGTCACTGCCACGGTGGCCGTGCAGTGTCCGCCCCGGACGGTCTGCCAGCGCGTCTTCGTATCCCGGCCCGTCACCCGCGACATTACCGAGACCCGGTACGTCCGTGAGACCATGGTCCGGCAGGTCCCCGTGACCCGCTGCCGCTACCAAAGCGAGGAGCGTGTCGAGTCGGTTCCCGTCACGACGTGCCGGTATGTGACCGAGGAGCGGGTCGAGCCCTACCAGATCCAAACGTGCCGATACGTCGCCGAGGAGCGCGTGGAACCTTACCAGGTCACCACGTGCAGCCTTGTCGCCGAGGAGCGCGTCGAGCCGTACCAGGTTCGCACCTGCGAGATGGTCTCCGAAGAGCGCGTCGAGACCATCCCGGTGACCACGTGCAATTACGTGAGCGAGGAACGGCTCGAGCCTTACGAGGTCCAGACCTGCCACTACGTCGCCGAGGAGCGCGTGGAACCTTATCAGGTCACCACATGCAACCTCGTCGCCGAGGAGCGCGTCGAGCGCGTGCCGGTACGGACCTGCCGCATGGTCGCCGAGACGGCCTCACGCCAGGTTGCTGTTTGCGTGCCGGAACAGGTTCCCGTGACGGTCAATCGGGTCGTTGCCCGTCAGGTTGCGCGCACCGTCGCGGTGCAGCAGTGCACGATGGTTCCGGTGGTCACTCCGTCCTGCTTGACTTGCCCGTAAAAATCCGCGGCCAATCGCAAGTAACGTAACCTTAAGAATTAGGCGGCTCTCCGAACCCTCGGAGCAGCCGCTTTTTTTCGCTCGGCGCCGGACTCAAACCCGCCGATGCCCGGACTCAAAGCCTCCAAGCTGGCCACACTGGGCCACGCTTTCAAAGACGCAGGCGTCTCGCCTCGCCTCGTCCCGCGATCGTTCGGAACGGAGACGATTGAGTCCATTATCACGAAATTGATGCAACTGCAGCCACGGTTCTCAGGATCATTCCTGCTGGAACGTGCGCGCATAGTGCCTCTGCGCTCGCCAGGCGCGCGGCAGACTGCCCCTTCCTGTCCATGACAACATCCGTGAGGAGTGCACCTTGATGACCGACACTGAGTTGATCCGGGCTCGCTGGAGCCGCATTCGCGCAGCCCACAAGGCCGATCTGCCAGCCCTGACCGTTGCCCGGGCGGAGGCGTTCCTTCGCGACCATCCAGATTGCGGGCCGGCTTGGAAGATCCTGGGCTCAGCGCTCTTGGATCTGGCACGTCACGACGCAGCCCAGGCCGCCTTGAAACGGGCGCTTGCCCTTTGCCCTTCCGAGAAGCTTTGGATCCCGCTTTCTGAGATGGGCCATCTACACCGGGCTCGGGGTCAGCTCAAAGCCGCCGCCGCCTGGTATCGCCAGGCGATCGACGCCGCGCCCCAGGAAGCCAGCCCCCACATTTACCTTGGCGGAGTGCTGGCTCGATCTGGCCAACTGAGCGAAGCTGAAGCTTCGCAGCGCGCAGCAATCCGCTGCACGCTCGACTGCCGCGAGGAAGCGTACCTCAACCTCGGCCTCGTCCTCCGCGCCCAGGGCCGCTACGAAGAGGCCGCGACCTGCTTCGAGCAAGCCCTCGCGCTATCCCCGAAGTATGCCGCGGCCAGAAAAGCACTTCGAGATGTCCGCAGTGCGATCCGCTATGGTCAAGTCGCTCGTCCCTCCGTCGCGGTCCGGCAGGCCGAACGGGTGATTGAAGTTCCTCGTGTGGAGATGGTCGAAGGGGCCGAAGCCGGGTCGTGAGCCTCGAGTTTACATGATTCCCTGGCCCATCCCACCCATCGCAACTTGGGGGCCTCCAGATCGGTGAGAGGGGCGGTCCGAGCCCGGGCCAATGTTCCGGAATACTTCTCGTGGTTCAGCCCCCATCTTTCCAGTCTGGGCTTCTTGGAGCACTTTCTCTATGCCCTCGACCGAACTGATGATCAGCACGCCGCCGCAAATCCAGTACCCGAAAACATCGAAAGAGTGTTGACGAATCTAGATTAATACGATAGGAATACTATAGATTCGCAGGTGCAATGGGAAGGTCAGCTATGAAAACCTCACAGCAAACGCAGCCGAGGGCGAACGCAGACCCTCCCCGGTCGCTTCGGATTCGTTCTTCACTCTAGGTACTACCGCCGCAAAAGGCGCTGAATACGCTTATTTTGAAAAAAATTGTCTTCAGAGTCCCAGTCTACGTTTTCCAACGTAAACATTCTGTGGTGCGTGGTGGATTGAACGCAGCGAGTCCTGCTTCCATGATGAGAATCGGTTCACTGGCGGACGTGGAGCAATTTCCGGGTACGCTCTCGTAAGCCGGACCAAGGCGGATCCAGCGACATGGGCTGGTCGTCAGGTTGTTGTTCGAGCGGTTCGGGCCGGCCGTCGTGATCAATCTGGACGAACTGCATGACACCGTCCATCCATGGTGCGGTTTTGTCGCAGAGCGGCGTTCCCCAAAGAGCCACCACAATCTGGGCGCTTCCGCGGTGGATCTGTCGGCCTCGAATTTGCACAACGCGGCCGACGGGAACAGGTTCATAGCAACGGAGATCAAGAACGCGTTTGAGGACGAGATTCGCATTCAGGCCGGCAGCGAGGAAGGCGGTAGCATAGCCGGCCTCAAGGGCCAAGGAGAGCAAGCAACCTGCGTAGAGTGTGCCGTGGTGATTGGCATCCCGCGGTAGAACAAGGCGATGCGTCAAAGTTTCGTAGTCTTGGACGTGCCTATGTGGCATGCGCGTCGAATCCCGAGGGAGCGTGCCGTGATGCGGGGCATGATCCGATCGCAATGAAAAGAATTTATCATCCAGAGCGCGTGGCCGCAACTCCTGGAAGCCGGGCAAGCAGGCATAGTTCGGGCGGAATAACGCAAACATGGCAGTCGCGATCCCAACCCTGCTTGATTAAGCTACCCGAAAATTTCATCGGGAGGACCGAAACTTCGCCATGAATTGGGGCTTAGATGTGAGGAAGGAATTGCGCCGGTAGGAATCGAACCTACGACCTCCAGGTTATGAGCCTGGCGAGCTAGCCGCTGCTCCACGGCGCAATTCCATGATAGCTCGATCGGCTTCGGAAGGAAAGACCCAGACGGTTTTTGAGACCGACCAGAGAATTTCATAGCGAATGGTTTCATGAATGATGAACCGCTGAGGTCGATCGCTTGATCCTTGAGGAATGACCCAGTGGGTTTGACAACCACGCTCGGGACGCATAGATCGCTGACTGCATGGAGATTCGTCGAAGAAATCGTGTGTCCGTCAAGAATCGCCACTCGATCTTAAGAGATTAGGCAGATTGAGCTTTTCGCGGTGAATAGGTAACGACGAGGGGCATTAGGATGAACGAAGCGATTGCGTCATTCCTTGAAAACTTGAAGGCGGAGCGCGCGGCATCGGTCCACACGCTACGTTCTTATGAAGACGACTTAGGGTTATTTGCGCGCTATCTCGAGGAGAACAAGGCCGAGGGGACTGATCCGTTGCTGGTGGATTCGCTGCGGCTAAGGCGCTATGCCGCTTGGCTTAGCGGGCGAGGCTATGCCGCGACGACCATCGCGCGTCGTCTCGCCTGCTTGCGATCGTTTTACCGCTACCTAAGGCGTCAGGGCCAGGTCTCCGCGGATCCTGCCTCTGGCTTACGTAACCCTAAACAGCCGCGAAGGTTACCTCGTTTACTAAGGGTAGACGACGTGATCCGGCTGCTGGATGCGATTGCGGTCGACACGGTCTTTGGGGTCCGAGACCGGGCGCTGCTCGAGACGCTTTACGGCGGTGGATTGCGGGTTAGCGAGCTGGTTGGGCTCAACGTGGATGACATCGACTTTGAATCGGAACTGGTTCGCGTGAGGGGCAAGGGGCGGAGGGAGCGGCTCAGTCCGGTTGGGCCGATGGCGATCGAGTGGATGCGTCGATACCTGCCGCTCCGGCAACCGCTGCGAAGTCCAGAGCCGGCACTATTCTTAAACCGCTATGGGTCACGACTTTCAGCACGCAGCGTAGGACGTTTTCTGGAGGATCATCTGGCGCGTGCAGGATTGAATTCCAGTGCCGCGAGCCCTCACACTCTCCGCCATAGTTTCGCCACTCACCTGCTCGACCGCGGTGCCGACTTGCGCAGCGTCCAGGAATTGCTCGGACACCGCAATCTGACAACGACCCAGATCTACACCCACGTCACGCGGGACCGTTTGCTTCATATATATCAGGAGGCGCATCCTCGTGCTTGATAAAGCTGTTCGAATCATCACCCAGCAAAGACTTAGTTGTCCAGGCGTTGACAAGGCAGGTTTGATCTGATCAACTGTCCAGATGTCCTAGGCTTCAAGACGTCAGGTTATAGCTGGAACCAGTCATGATAATTCGCCCAACACAGTCCAAAAATGCCGCATCAGGCATCGGTCATCAAGACAAACGAGAGTTCCTTCACGCGTTTGACGATGTTGCATCCATGACATAGACGTTTATTAAGAACGACGTGACGCGGCTGGACAAGTTGTGGCGATTTGACAGCATGCGGTCGCGGATCGAATTCTCCAGGGAAGTTAAATTGCGAGTCGACTGTGTGGGTTGCTCCTCGTCTGGTTTTGTGGATTTCCGGATTAAGCACGTGATGGAAAGCCGATGACCCGACCCGACTTTCACGGATGACGCAGCAGCCTCGTGCACTCCCGCGCCCAAGCGCAGGACGAGAGATCCAATTCCATGCGTAAGTTTCGCATCTTGATTGTCTGCCCCGAGCCCCAAGGACTTGCCTTGCTGACTTCGATGTTGAAGTCGCTGGGCCACCTGATCGAGGAAGCTCCGACTGATCGCGTCGCCGTGCGCTTTATGGAGCGTACACCGATCAACCTGGTGCTTGCCAGCGTCGACCCGGGCGATGCCGAGGCCCTCGAGCTGCTTTCTTACGTACGCCGCAAGCACCCTGACGTTCCGGTGATTTTGATGTTCGGTCGGGTGCACCCCGAGCGCGCCAAAGAGGCGCTGCGCCAGGGTGCCATGGCGGTCCTAAAATACCCTGTCCCGGCTGCCGAGCTGAGAGCAGCGGTGCTTCAGGCCCTCGAACAGTGCGAGGTTTCCAGCGCCCCGCCGGTTCCCTCGCTTCCGGTCTCTGGATTGCTTGGTTCCGGTCCCGGGGATGCGATCGCGGCCGCTGCGGCCGCCCGGACGCAGGTCGCACCGCCGATTCCGCTTGGTGCCCCGGCGAACCCGCTCGAAATGGACGCGGCCAACGGCAGTTCGCCCTCGCTGCACGCGTCTGCGGCGTTTGCCCCGCTGGCTACCACGTCTCCTGGTGTGGCGGCTTCACCTGTTCTGCACTATCCAGCCGCCGGCCGGGTCCTTCCCAGATCGCGCGCCGAAGAGCTTGCCCGGGAGATCGACCTGGTCACCGCGGACCCCGGCCTCAGGCAGATCATCGAGCTGGCCGTGACCCTGTCGCAGTCTCCTTCGTCGGTCTTGATCGTGGGCGAACCGG
>JBKQMU010000347.1:0-29456 GCA_052146555.1 Isosphaeraceae bacterium | reverse complement strand
GTCATCGTGACGCGATCGTTCAGCAAGGGATACAGCCTGGCCGGAATCCGTCTGGGATACCTCGTGGCGCACCCTGAAATCGTCGCCCAGCTTCTGAAGGTCAAAGATTCGTACAACTGCGACGCGCTCAGCCTTGTCGCCGGCGCTGCGGCGCTCTCGGACCGGGAATACCTGGAGCTGACCCGCTCGAAGGTTCTGCGAACTCGAGCTCGACTGACGGCGGCCTTGCGCGAGCTCGGCTACACAGTGCCGCAGAGCCAGGCAAATTTCGTCTGGGCGACCGGCGGCCCTCCCGCCCCCGCCACGTTCGAGCGGCTCAAGGCAGAGCGCATCCTGGTTCGGCTCATGAGCTATCCCGGCCACTCCCCCGGCCTGCGCATCACCGTCGGCACCGACCTTCAGATCGATCGCCTGGTCGAGGTCCTCACGGCAAAGGCTTGAGCCGGAGCCGTCCTGATCGGTTACAATCGTTCGGCCCTCATGCGCTGCCGCCGAAACCCGAAGGACCTGCTGCCTTGAATGAGAACGAACCGCATCGCATCGCCGAGATCGTCCGCACGACCCGCGAGACCGACATTCGCTTGAGGCTCGATCTCGACGGCCAGGGCCGCGCCGAGGTCGCGACCGGTGTCGGATTTCTCGATCACATGTTAGAGCTCTTCGTTCGCCACTCGCTTGTTGACCTGAACGTTGCCTGCCAGGGTGACCTGCGGGTCGACGACCACCACTCGACCGAGGACGTAGGCATCTGCCTGGGCCAGGCGATCGACCGTGCCTTGGGCAGCCGCGCGGGGATCCGGCGGTACGGACATGCGATTGTGCCCATGGACGAGACCCTGGTGACCTGCGCCGTCGATTTAGGAGGCAGGGCGTTCTGGGTCTGGATCGCACCCTTGCCTTCGCCCAAGATCGGCACCTTCGACAGCGAGCTGGTCGCCGACTTCTGGCACGCCGTCAGCACCCAGGGGCGGATGAACCTGCACGTGATCCTCAACCATGGCCGCAACAGCCACCATATCAGCGAGGCCATCTTCAAGGGGCTGGCCCACGCGATCCGCGCGGCCGCCGAGCTTGACCCCCGATGCGCCGGAATTCCCTCGACCAAGGGCGTGCTCTGAAGATCTCCGGCCGCAAGCCCCATCCCCACGAGACCCGCCTCATGACTCTCGAACAATCCCCGCCTTCTGGAGCCAAGAGAAGAGCGATTGGCTCCGCCGTCAATTTCGCGCTTGTGGCTCTGGCCTTTGCCCTCTTGGGGCTCGTCCTCTGGCAGAATCGCGACAAGATCCGCGAGGTATTTTCGCACCCGCTGGACCTGCGCAAGCTGGCCCTCGGCGTTCTGATCTTTCAGATTAGTTTGATCATTACATATCTTCGCTGGTATCTTCTCGTACGCGTGATCGAGCCGCGATTCACGCTTCGCTCGACGCTGCTTCTGGGGTTCATCGGTTACGTGTTCAACCTGGTGATCCCAGGCGCCGTGGGGGGCGATCTGATCAAGGCGGCGTACCTGGTTCGGATGCGGATCAAGAAAACACAGGCGATCGCCTCGATGCTCATCGACCGGGTCCTAGGGCTCTTGGGGCTTTTCGTCTTGGCGGCGCTGGCGGGGATCGTAGCCTGGGGCTTGCCTGGCACGTCGGCGGATGTCCGCAAATTGATCATGGGGGCCTGGACCGCGACGGGACTGGGCTTCCTGGTTCTGGCGGTCATCTTCAGCCAGATGGTCACGCGGATGTTCCCCGGGCTGGGCGGCTCGGGCCACGGCCGGCTGGGCGGCGTCATGGTCGAACTGAGTGAGATGTCCACCACGTACCGGCGGCGGCTCGACGTCGTCGCCGCAGCGCTGGGCCTATCGGTGCTCGGGCATTCGCTCAATGTGACCGCGTTTTACTTGATGGGCCTGATGCTCTTCCCGGAGACGATGAGTACGACGCTGGCCCAGCATTTCCTCATGGTTCCGCTGTCATTGTTCACCATGGTCGTGCCGATCCCCTTTGGAGCGCTGGGGGTGACCGAAGAGGTCGCCAATCAGCTCGGTAAGACCGTCGGCCATCCGGGCGGAGCGCTGGCCATGCTGGCGTTTCGCGTCTTGATGTATAGCTGCGGGCTCATCAGCGCCTGCGTTTACCTGGCCAACCTCCGCGAGGTCCGCGGCCTGACGGCCGAGGCGCATCACCTTGAGGAAGAGCTGGAATCCGGAGAGCTCGAAACCGCCCCGGAAGACACGATAGCGCCCGCGTCTTGAGGCCACCGAGCAGAATTCCCGAGGAGTTGCGTGAGAATAAGTAGTGCGCCTTGGCGGGGACCAGGACCCGAGGATGTCGCACGTTCGGCGCGTCTTTGGCTGGCTCAATTTCTCGAAGGCACCTCGGCGCCATTTGGCTGGTCGCCTCTTGCAGGCTCTCTTCTGACCTCCAGCTTGTCTTGATTTCGCGTGATCACGAATCGATCGCCGATGCCGGGCCGGAAGACCTGCGATCCGCTGGTCGCATCGTTCGAGAGGAATTTCAGCTCGTCGGAGCGGCACTGGCGGTGGGTTCGCACCAACCGCGGTGGGATCGACATGCTCTCATCGCCAAGATGATACTTGACTTCGACACTTGACTGATTGGCGATCTCAAACTCGATGGCCGCCGAGCTTGGTCGGCCCAGCACCTGCACGGCATAGTACTTTCCTGATTTTGTGCTGTGCGCGACAGCGTTTCCAACCTCGATAGCATCGGGGTCGAGCATGTTCTTACGATGTGGAGGAGATTTCTTCCAGCCCTCCACGAGAGCTCTCGCAAGCTCGTCGGAAGTGAACCCCGTCGTGCGTGCAAAGTAGGCGATATTCTCGGCAACGAGGCAGTATTCATAGCCGTGCTTCTTGGCACGCTGGGGCGGCCCACTGCCGTCCGCGTCGTGGCCGTACTTGTCCGTTTTGGCCATGAAGTCGGCAAAATCGCGGGCGGTCGCCGCAAGCTGAGAATTGGGCCTCAGCTCGGACCGGCCTTCTCCGGTGCGGAACCGGTTGGTCTGCTCGAAGATCAGCCTGGCCACGACGTCGAGATCGGGCGATTCCTCCTGGCTCGCCGCCGACGAGCAGCCCAGAGCGATGGCAAGCATCAAAGTCGAGAGCATGCAAAAGGGTCCTGATAGGTTGGCAGCTCTTGAGATGCAAGATTGACGCCAAAGAGCACGCTATCTCCTGACGCTTGCCAGGCTGTTGACTGAATTGTAGGCAACCGTGGCAAAGTCTGAAGCGGTGCGGGCCAGCCGCAGTACTCGCCAGCCCCGACGCCTTGCTCGAGGCTCACGCATCATCGGGACACCTTTACGTCGCATGCGGAAATGTCGTACCGTGGCTCTTTCCGCTCGATGAGCCCCGGGGAAGACGACGCAGCGTTCCTGGAATCAGAGACAGAGGGCCTCGGTGCTGCTCTGGTACGCTCAACGAGCGCTGGTTGGGTTCCAGAGACAGGAAGAATGGATGCGATGGCTCTCTTCATCTTGGTTCCAGCGCAAGCCGGTGTCGCACTTGATCGGCGAGATGAATGCCGGCGAACGGCTGCAACGGCGGCTGGGACCGCTCTCGCTCATGGCGCTCGGTGTTGGTGCCACGATCGGCACGGGGCTTTATGTGTCGACGGGCATCGTGGCGCGTGATATCGCCGGCCCCTCGATCATGGTCTCATTCCTGCTGGCGGCGGTGGGTTGCGGGTTCGCTGCGCTTTGCTACTCGGAGCTGGCCAGCATGGTTCCGGTGGCCGGCAGTGCCTACACCTACGCATACGCCACACTGGGCGAGCTGATCGCCTGGATCATCGGCTGGGACCTGATCCTGGAATACGCGATCGGGTCGTGCTTCGTGGCCAACGGCTGGTCGAGCTACTTCGATTCGATGCTTCAAAATGTGTTCCATATCCGGCTCGATCCTCGACTCTTGTTTCCTCCCTGGTACTATGACTTCAAAGGCGAGCAGTTCGTGCTCCAGCTCGTGACGCTCAAGGATGGCTCGCAGGCCGTGGCCTGGTTCAACCTTCCCGCCGTTCTCATCACTTTGCTCGTCACCGTGGTCCTTGTGATCGGGATCCAGGAGAGCGCCAAGTTCAACGCGGCCATGGTGGTCGTCAACCTGGGCGTGGTACTGGTCGTCATCGGTGCGGGAGCGGCCTATGTCGACCCAGCCAACTGGCACCCGTTCTTGCACGAGGACAAGCAATATTCGGGCATTACCCTGGGCGCAGCGCGGATCTTCATCGCATACATCGGGTTTGACTCGATTTCGACGCACGCGGAAGAGGCGCGCCGGCCCCAGCGCGACCTGGCATTGGGCATCATGGGCGCGCTTCTGGTCTGTACCGTCCTCTACGTGGCCGTGGCGGCCGTGCTCACCGGTATGATTCCCTATCGCCAGATCAGCGAGGCCGCTCCGCTGGCCGCGGCCCTTCAGTCTCGGGGGCTGGCCTTCGCGGGGGGCCTGATCACGCTGGGAATCCTGGCGGGTATGACGAGCTCTCTTTTGGTGGGCAACCTCAGCCAGCCGCGGATCTTACTGGCAATGGCGCGCGACGGCCTCTTGCCGCACTCGTTCTTCGGCGCTGTGCATTCGCGGTTCAAGACGCCCTGGAAATCGACAATCTTGGTCGGGCTGGTGGTCGCGGCCGGCGGGGCGCTTGCGCCTTTGGGGTTTCTGGCCGACTTAGTCAGCATTGGCACGCTCTTCGCTTTCGTCATTGTCTCGGCCGCCGTCTGGATCTTGCGAATCAGCGACCCCGACGTCCCCCGTCCGTTTCGCACGCCGTTTGCTCCGTTTGTCTCGATCATGGGTGTGCTGGTCAACGGCGGGCTCATGTTCTCTCTGGGCCGGGACAACTGGATTCGCCTCCTGGTCTGGCTGATCGTGGGGCTGTTCATCTACGTGGGCTATAGCCGGCATCACAGCGTCCTCTCTCGCCGGGGCAGACTTGACGAGACATCCTCCGGACCGGGACTGGCCGTCGTCACGCCGGCCTCCCAGGATTGATCGATGGCCGCCCCGGCCGGACAATCCAACCGGGAGGCACACCATGATCTCGCGGCGATTCCGGCTGGCCTGCTTACTTGCACTCTTGATGAGCGTCCTTGGTCCATCCGGCCAGGCCCGTGCTCAGGCCGGCGGCCCCACGCCCCGGGCAACCGGCGAGGGAAGCTCGCCCAGGCCCACCATCATCAGGCTCGCCCCGGGCCAACGCCAAGCGCTTCCTATGGGCATTCTGCATTACGGCCAGACCTTGCATCTTCTGGTCAGCCTCCACTCGGGCAAGATTGAGACCGATGACCGCCTGCGCGCCCAGCTGCACGGGTCCGGTCTGGAATCGATCGCCAAGACTCTGCACGCCGGCGACCCTGATTTCTATGTGATTTGCCGGCCAGCCTGCGATGGACCCGTGGAGCTTTCCCTCAGTCGCGACATTGAGTCAGGACAGGCGGCGATCGTGGTCCGCGTCTGCTGGCGCATCGCCTCTTACTCTGACGGTGAGCGAGAAGCCATCGAAGTCGAGCCCAACGACACCTGGCAGCAAGCCAACCCGCTACGGCTGGGCCGCGACGTGTATGGGACGGCTGATGATGTTGACTATCTCGACAATCCGCGCGAAGGCAAATCCGGGCTCGACTGGTTTCGGTTCGAAGTCAAAGGCGAGAGGCCCGTGCTGGTCTATTTCCAGCTCGATCTGCTGGACCGGGACGTGCCGGCCAACCTCCAAGTTTACACGGTCGACGCCAAGACAAATCAAGCGAGCCTCTATCGTACGGGCAAGGACCCGATGGAGATCGTCCACGACCGCGAGCGCGAAAGGTATTCGAAGCACATCAGCCGGACGTTCCCGCCGGGGACTTACTATCTGGAAGTGAATGCGAACCATCCCGATTACATCCTCCGCACCCGGGTCTTGCCGGTCCCTCCATACGACGATCCCGCGTTGGCGGTCGAGGCGGGGGCACACTACATCATGAACGTGGGAGATGCCTGGTTTGCCCAGGTTCCCCGCGAGGGCCATGTTTTCGTTCGGTCGCGGAACGTTCACGAGACCGCGACGCGGTGCACGGCCTGCCACGCCTCGACCTTTTCCACCGAGGCTGTGCTGGCGGCTCAGCGCAGTGGCTATCCGATCCGGTCCAAGTCAAGCCTTCAGTATGTGATGGACCGCATCGCCAGCTCGATCACTCCGCTCTACGGTGACGACGGCCTGTACTGGCAGCGGTTCATCGCCGTACCGCTGCAGTCGCAGGGAGAGCAGGGAGACATCTTAGCCGAGTTCGAGCGCACGGTCTCGGGCCAAAAGACGGGCATGCTCGAGCGGTTCGGGTCGTTTCTGCGGGCCGCCTGGCTCGGGCGCGGGGACCTGCCCGCCGACGAGCAGAACGGGGTGCTTCCGCTGGAAAGCAAGTTCGCCCTCGCCTGGCGCGACTGGCGCGTCCTGCGTGAGCTAGTGCGTCGCAGCGGTCGCGGCGATGACGCCCGGGCCGCCGCGCACATCGCCTCGATCTTAGGCCAGCGCGCAGCCGACTTGCGTACTGAGAACCTACAGGACCGGATCGGCCGGCTGCACGCCTGGTGGCTCATCGACCCTGTCCGCTTCGCCAGCAAGATCCGCCGCGAGACCGGGGCCCTGCTCGCCTTCCAGAATCCTGACGGCGGCTGGCACGAGAATGTCGATGGGCCTGGCCCAAGCGCAGTTTACGCGACCGGCCAGCTTGTCGACACCTTGCTCGAGATCGGACTGCCCCGCGATCATCCGGCCGTGGCCCGAGCACTTCGCTACCTGATGTCCCAGCAACAGGAGTTCGGCGGCTGGATCCAGGACACAACGCACGAGACCTTCCGCACGCCGATGCGTGAAACGCGGTACGCGGTCATGGCGCTGGCGCGGGCATTTCCCCGTCCCGGCGCACCGCTTCTGTCGTGGGGCAACCGTGACGGCCGCGCGGCCCGGCTGCCACGCACAGGCTCAGTCGTGGAGACGCTCGATGACCTGGAGAATCTCTGGAACGTACCCGTGGCAGACCAGCCCACCTACGCGAGGCACATTGCCGGGCTACTCGGCGACCCCGAGCCCCTGGTGCGAGCGGCGGCCGCGGCCTGCCTGGGACGGCTGGGACGGCCGGAATCCGCCGAGCCCCTGGTTGGCTGTCTTGGCGACCCTTCGAAGATCGTCTGGCGGGCCTCAGCCTGGGCACTGCGGCGGATAGGCAACCAGGGGGCTGGCATCGAAGCGATCAAGGGAGCCCTCGATCATCCCGACCCGGCCGTCCGCCGGGGCGCACTTCGGATCTTCGCCTACCAATTTCACGGCATGGACAGCCGCCTGGACCTGGGCCAGCGGCTGCTTTCGCTTGCGGGCGATCCCGACCTCTGGACACGATTGCAGGCAATCCGCAGCCTGCGTCAGTGGTTTTACCGCACCAGCGACGTCTCCTTCCAGCATAAGATCATCGAGACGACCTTGAGCCGGATGGCCAGGCCCGACGCTCCGGTCGTGCGCAAGAATTTGAGCGAGAACCTTTACATCATGCTCGACGAGAACTTGGGCGGCGGCGTGAGCCTTCAGAAGAACATCGCCGAGCTGCCCGCAGCGCTTCGTCCCCGGATCATGGAAGCCCGCCGCACACTGGAGCGCGACGTTCTGCTGGGACCGGTTCTCGATGCCCTCGAGCACGGCAACCTCCAGCAGCGGCTGGCCGTCCTGCAAGCCTTCGACGGCTCGTTCCTCCGCGGCCGCTCGTACGCCCGCCAGCCCGAGGCGATGCTCGACGTCGGCAACGACCGCGAGTTTGGCTTTCTCTACGAACCACCGCTTGAAAAGCTTGAAAAGGTCTTTACCGCGCTCCTGACCGCCGACCTTCCCGAAGAGGCCAGATCCCAGGCAATTGGGCTCTGCCATTTCTTCAAGGTTCCCGATCGCACGCGTGATACCACCATCGTGTCGCGAATCCAGCCGCTTGCCTCGGATCCTCCCGCGAGTGGTCATCGGGCCAGCCATGGCGGAAGCTCGGCGGCTGGCAAACGCGGATTTCCGACCGAAAAGAGCGCTTTTGCACACACAGCACTGGATGCAGGGATTGGATCACCCCGCTTGCCCGGTCTTGAGGCATTCCGGCGAGCTGTCAACCCGCTCTTTTACGAGCCGGGAGACGACGGCTACTCGTGCGCCAACTGCCACGCCACCCACGCGGTTTTGCGCATCGCCGAACTCGAGCCAGGCATAGAAGCCGGCGACGAACAAGTCCTGATCAACTACGCCTCGGTACTTAAGGTGCTGAATCTGGTCGATCCCGAATCAAGCCTGATCTTGCGCAAGCCGCGGAGCCCCGCCGGATCGGGCGAGGCCGAGACGTCGAGCCCGACGGGACTCACGCATGTCGGAGGGCCACGCTGGGATAGCACGAGTGCCCCAGCCTACCAGACCATCCTGAGCTGGATTCGCGCCATCGCAGCCGATGCCGGCACAGTTCAGCGGCCAGCACCGTGAAATTTGTACACCGTCGATTGCACGTCGAGCCGAAAAAGTGGTATTGTGATGCGTGAAGGACTTGGTTTCATGTGTCGCAATGTGAGGATCATGGTGGATCGGGGATCGAGGACGGAAACCGAGCGATGGCGAAACGGAACCGCCGGGCGAGCCAGGGAGAGGAAGGCAGGTCGAGGCGTGACTCGTGGGTCGAGGATGTCGGGCTGGCCGAAGCGGCTCGAACGCGATATCTGAATTATGCGCTCAGTGTGATCACGTCGCGGGCGTTGCCCGATGTGCGCGACGGGCTCAAGCCCGTGCAGAGGCGCATCCTGTACGCCATGTATTCCGACCTGCACGCGACGGCCGACAGCCGCTACATCAAGTGTGCGGCGGTTGTCGGCGAGGTCATGAAGACCTATCACCCGCACGGCGACCAGTCGATCTACGATGCGCTTGTGCGGATGGCCCAACCGTTCAGTCTGCGGCATCCCCTCGTCGATGGTTACGGCAACTTCGGATCGATCGACGGCGACCCTCCGGCCGCCTTTCGCTACACGGAGTGCCGGCTGACGCCGATCGCGCTTCTCTTGCTTTCGGAGCTGCGGGAACAGACGGTCGACTTTCGCCCCAATTACGCGGCCACCGAGCAGGAGCCCGAGGTCCTGCCCGCCCAGTTTCCCAACCTGCTGGTCAATGGCGCCTCGGGCATCGCCGTAGGGATGGCGACCAACATTCCCCCGCACAACTTGAAAGAGGTCTGTTCGGCCTTGGTCGCTCTCCTGGACAACCGGGAGCTGCCAATCGAGCGGCTGATGAAGCACATCCAGGGCCCCGACTTCCCGACCGGCGGTGTGATCCAGAGCACGGCCGAGGAAATCCGCCAGATCTACGCGACCGGTCAAGGCTCAATCAAGCTGCGGGGAACCTATGAACCGCACCCCGAGCGCCCCAGTGCTGTCTTGATCACGGCCATTCCTTATGGGATCGAGAAAGACGCGCTGGTCGCGCGGATCGGCGAGCTGATCGCCAAGGGGCAGGTTCCCCAGCTCGTCAACGTCAAGGACCTGAGCACCGACGACATCCGTATCCTGCTGGAGCTGCGTCCCGGCTCGAGCCCCGCCGCCGCCTTGGCCTATCTGTTCAAGAATACGCCGCTGCAGATCAACTACAACATCAACCTCACCTGCTTGCTGCCGGCCGCAGGGGCCGAGGTGGCCGTTCCCAACCGGCTGGGCCTGGTGGCGATCCTCCAGCATTTCCTCGACTTCCGCATGGAAGTCGTCGTTCGCCGGCTGCGCTACGAGCTCAAGAACCTGCTCGAGCGAATCCATATCCTCGAAGGCTTCGCGATCGTCTTCAAGAACCTCGACGAGGCGATCCAGATCGTCCGCACTAGCGACGGCAAGGCTGACGCCGCTCCCAAATTGATCAAGCGGTTTGCGCTCTCGGAGATCCAGGCTGACGCCGTGCTCGAGACGAAGCTCTATCGTTTGGGCAAGCTCGAGATTCGCGACATTCTCGAAGAGCTGAAACAGAAGCGCAAACGGGCAGGGGAGATCGAGGAGCTGCTGGACGACGAGCCCGCGCGGTGGGAGATCATCCGGGGTGAGCTCAAGCAGATCATCAAGGACTTCGGGGAGCCGCGGCGAACCCGCATCCAGCCCCCTTCGGCTCCGATGGAATTCCGCGAGGAAGATTACATTGTCGATGAGGACGCGTGGGTGATCGTCACCCGTGATGGCTGGACCAAGAGGCAGAAATCGTTCACCGATGTGGCCAGCATCCGGGTTCGCGACAACGATACCGTCGGCTGGGTCTATCGGGCCCGTGCCCGCCAGACGATCACGTTTTTCACCGATCGCGGCATAGCCTATACCTTACGGGTCAACGACATCCCACTGACGACCGGGCATGGCGAGCCGATCCAGAAGCAGTTCGCCTTCGAGGACCAGGAGCACATCGTCGGGGTCATCTGCCACGATCCGCGATGCCTGAGCGACCCGAGCAAGTATCCCCAGACGCCGCCCCGCCTCATCCAGCGGCTCTTCGCGGTCGACACCGACGGCGACGCCGGTCCGGCCGAGCCTTCGGAGGGGCACGAAAGCGGCAATGGCCAGAACGATGAGCATGCCAACGGCAACGGCGCCGCCGCGGCTTTGCCCCCGCCCCCCTACGCGGTGGCATTAACGGCTGGCGGCAAGGTCTTACGCTTCTCGCTGGGCACACTCGCGGCCGTCTCGACGCGGAAGGGGCGCATCGTCGCCCGCCTTGATCCGACCTTCAAGAACGACCTGGTGGTGGGAGTCGAGGCGACCGATGGATCAGAAAACGTCTGCCTGGCCACGCGCGGGGCCCGGGTGTTGATCTTCCCGGTGACCGAGGCCAATGTCGTCGCCGGGGCGGCCCGCGGCGTGTCGGCCATCAGGCTCGAGCTCAAGGACCGCGTGATCGGATTTGTATTGGCCAACAAGAAACGCGAGGGACTCTCCGTCCGCACGAGCCGCGGGGCGATCCAGATCGTCCGGGCCACCAAGTATCCGGTTACCGCCCGCGGCGGCCGCGGCTACGCGATTCTCCAGCGCGGAGCGCTGGAACGCGTCCTCCCTTCCGAGGCTGAGCCGGTGCCATCGCAAGAGCAGGTCGGCGATCTGGCTAGCCCGCCGACCGAATCCGATTGAGATGAGAAACAGGAAAAGCAAATTCATCAAGTCATGAGTTGACCCCTTTCCTTCGGAGCTTTGATTCGATGCCGAAACACTTTACAGTCAGCGATGGCGAACTTGTGCTGTTTCTCTGGCCCGCGGAGGAAGGCGGATACAACGTCACTTCACCGCTCGACCCGGCTCTGGTTACCCAGGCCGAGACGTTCGAAGAAGCCTTCATCATGGCCCATAACGCATGGGAACTTCTCAGAGAGTCCCGCTTGGAAGAGAATCGCTCGCCCCACGGTCGCACGACAAGATCGAGGCCCTCGCCGCGGCAAACGAGGGCCAGACTTGGATAGGAGCAAGAGATTCCTTGGCAGTAAATTCCCCGCGGAGCCTACGGGGTCAACATGACACGCAAAGCCTCATTGATTGTCGCCGTAAGCCCGATTGATTGGTTCCCTGTCAGCTTAGCCCGTTGTCTTTTGTGCGCTTGGATCTATCCCTAATGCTTCCTCAACATTCAAGGTGCACCCGGGACTCAAGGAGTTTGCCAAGCTTCGCGAGGAGAGGCTGTGATATGCGGAGGAACAAGGCGTCATTTGACGCTCGTCTGAGCACCTCTGAAACCCAGGACGCTGTCCGGATCAAAACGGTGTGATCAAAGTGTCCTACCACGCTCGTTTACTGCTGCCCAAAGGTGCACACCTGATGGTCATAGATTACTCAAACAGTTCACGGTGAGTGACGGTGAACACGTCCTTTTCTTACGGCCGAAGGAAGAGGGTGGGTACAACGCCACGTCTTCCTCGACCCGGCTCTCGTCACTCACGCCGCGGTCGTCCAGGAGACGTTCATCCTGGTTCATGACGCCGTGAAGGCTCTATCACTCTCCAATCCGGGGAAAAACGAATGTCACAAACCCTGAAGTCACTGGGGATTGACCAGCTCAGTGTCGCCCAGCGCATCCTCTTGGTCGAAGAAATCTGGGATAGCATCGCCGCCGAAGCTGAAGAGGCGCCACTGTCCGAGGCCCAAAAGCAAGACCTGCAGCGCCGTCTGGATTTGTACGCGAAGAATCCCAGAGCTGGATCGAGCTGGGAAGACGTCAAGGCGCGTCTCGAGGAGAAACCGTGAGCCTGCCCCTCTTCATCACACCCGATGCTGAGATGGACCTTGCCGAGGCGAAATCGTGGTATGAACGGAGCGCAGGTTTGGGTAAGGAGTTTCTGCTGTGTGTTGAGGAGGCTCTCGACCGTATTCGATACCTACCGGAGGGGTACAGGGAAGTAGCGCCGGGCGTCCGGCGTGTGATTGTCAGGCGGTTTCCTTATGGTTTGTATTACCGTGTCGAACTCGACCGGATCGCGGTCGTCGCTTTCTATCATTGCAAGCGTGCTCCGAGGGGCTGGCAGGAACGCACCTGACATGGGCTATATAACAGACCGTCAGAGCGACGGCTTCGCCTTCGATCTCGTCAAGTCACTTGCTACGGATACTCAGGGATATGTCCAACGGAACGTACAACGCCAAATCGATCACGGTTCTCGAGGGTCTCGAGGCAGTCCGGCGCAGGCCGGGAATGTATATCGGCGGGGTTGATAAGTCGGGACTGCACCACCTGCTTTGGGAGATCGTCGACAACGCCGTCGACGAGGTCATGAACGGGCACGCCAGCCGGATCGTCGTGACCATGCATGCCGAGGGCAAGACGATCTCGGTCGCCGACAACGGCCGGGGCATTCCGGTCGACGCCCATCCCAAGACGGGCAAGAGCGCGCTGGAGGTGATCTTCACCACGCTGCACGCCGGCGGCAAGTTCGACAACGACGCGTACAAGGTGGCCGGCGGACTTCACGGCGTCGGTGCCAGCGTGGTCAATGCGCTCTCAAAGAGCTTGACGGCCGAGGTCCGCCGCGACGGCAAGACGTTCGTGCAGAAGTACCGTCGGGGCAAGCCCACCGGAGACATCGAAGACGGAGAGCCGGCTCGAGGCACCGGAACGACGGTTACGTTCACGCCCGACCCGGAGATCTTCCAGGCGCTCGATTACGATCCGGAGCTGATCGCCGAGCGACTCGAGGTCAAAACTTATCTCAACAAGGGTCTGGTGATCCAGTTCGTCGATCAGAAGAACAAGACGAGCGTCGAGTTTCGCCACGACGGTGGCGTGGTCGATTTCCTCGCGTCGATCAATGCCCACCGCGCCGATCAGCGCGTGGGGGCTTTGCCATTTGTACTCGATCGCGAAGACGAGGACGACGGGCTGCGTTGCCACCTGGCCCTGGCCTGGACCGAGGCCACTGACGAGGATATCCGGTCGTTCGTCAACACGATTCCGACCCGTGATGGAGGGACGCACGAACTGGGCATGCTGTCGGCCGTCGGCACGGCCGTTCTCCGGTTCATGGAAACGCACGACCTGGTCAAGAAGGGGACCGAGATCAAGCGCGAAGACATCCGCGAAGGATTGACGGCCGTGCTGGCCGTCTGCGTGCGCGAGCCTCAGTTCCAGGGGCAGACCAAGGGCCGGCTGAACAACCCCGAGGTGCGTGCCCAGGTCGAGTCGATGGTTCGCCCCGCCCTGGAAAACTTCCTGCTCAAGAACAAAAGCGTCGGCGACGCCATCGCCGGCCGGGTGATCCAGGCGGCTCGAGCGCGCGAGGCAAGCCGCGCCGCGGCCTCTCAGGTGCGGCGGAAGACGGCGATCAGCGGACGGCTCAATCTTCCCGGAAAACTCGCCGACTGCGATAGCACCGATCCGGAATACTCGGAACTCTTCATCGTCGAGGGAGACAGCGCCGGAGGGTCGGCCAAGCAGGGACGGGACCGCGATATCCAGGCCATCCTGCCGCTCCGCGGCAAGGTGCTCAATGCCGAGCAGGCCGGCAGGGCCAAGGTCCTGGACAACAAGGAGCTCACCGACTTGATCAGCGCGCTGGGCTGCGGCATGGACGACCAGTTCGACCCGCTCCGGGTGCGCTACGGCAAGATCATCTTGCTCACTGACGCCGACAGCGACGGCCACCACATCGCAACCTTGCTTCTGACCTTCTTCTACCGCCATGTTCCGGGCCTCTTCGCCGCCGGCCGGGTTTACCTGGCCTGTCCGCCGCTCTTCAAGATCGCCTGGGGCAAGGAGACTTTCTGGGCCTCGGACGATCGCGATCGCGACCGAATCCTCGCCAAGCTGCCAGCCAACGCCAAGCCCAACATCACGCGCTTCAAAGGGCTGGGCGAGATGCCGGCCAAGCTCCTCTTCGAGACAACCCTTAACCCCGAAACCAGGCGCCTGCTGCGCGTGGTCATCAACGAGGATGACCGCCCCTACACGGACCGGACCGTCAGCGAACTGATGGGCAAAGAGCCCGAGGCCCGGTTCAAGTTCATCATGGAAGAAGCCTACACGGCCAAAGACATCGACATCTGAGTGTCCGATCTGATGCGTGAATGGACGCGGCTCGGCACACGCCCTACCGGCCATGCGTTTAGGTTGTCCGAGCCGACAGAAGGTATCGCGCTCTAGGCGTTTGCTCGGTCGGCCTTACAATGATACGGTCACAACCTGGAGGACCGCGAATCCCATGGCGATCATCGAGGCGAACGAGCTATCCAAGACCTATCACGTCTTCCAGAAGCGGGAAGGCCTGCTGGGGTCTCTGCGCGGGCTCTATCGGCGCGATTATCGAGAGGTTGCGGCCGTCGATCGGGTCAGCTTCACCATCGAGCCGGGAGAAATGGTAGCCTTCCTCGGCCCCAATGGAGCCGGCAAGACGACGACGCTGAAGATGCTCTCCGGCCTGATCTATCCCACCAGCGGCGAGGCGCGGGTGCTCGATTTCGTGCCCTGGCAGCGCGCCGATCGATTCCGCCGTCAGTTCGCTCTGGTGATGGGCCAGAAGAACCAGCTCTGGTGGGACCTCCCCGCCTCCGACAGCTTCCAGCTTCACCGCGAGATTTACTCGATCCCCCAGGCCCAGTTTCAATCCACGCTGACGGAGCTGACCGAGCTCTTGGGGGTGGAGCGGCTGACCCGCCAGGCGGTGCGCGAGCTCTCGCTGGGAGAACGGATGAAGATGGAGCTGATCGCCGCGCTGCTGCACGCGCCTCGCCTGCTCTTGCTCGATGAGCCGACGATCGGCCTGGACGTGGTGGCGCAGGCGGCAATTCGCAAGTGTCTGCTTCGGTATCATGCCGAGCGCGGCGTGACCATGATACTCACCAGCCACTACATGCGCGACGTCGAGGCGCTCTGCGAGCGGGTACTTGTGATCACCCAGGGAGCGCTTCTCTATGATGGTCCGCTCTCGGGAATCATCGAGCGGTTCGGGGAATCGAAGCTGGTCAAGCTTCAGTTCGAGAGCCCAGCGCCTGACGACCTGGGGCGATTCGGCCAGCTCGTTCGTCGCGAAGGGCCGTTCGCGGAGCTGAAGATCGAGCGGTCGCGGGTGCCGGAAGTCTTAGGAGCGGTCCTCGACCGTCACGAGCTCGCCGACGTGAGCGTGGAAGACCCGCCGCTGGAAGAGATCATCGCCCGGGTCTTCGAGGAGGCACGGCTCGGCCATGACGTCGCCTGAGAGTCCATCAGCCGCGCCCGCCCCGTCCGCCCCCGCCGCGGTCGCCGAAGTGGGCGAGCCAGAACCGTTTGCCCAGCCCGGCGGACTGGTCGCTCTGTTCTCAAAATACAGTACGATCCTCCGCGTCTCGCTTTCGGAGCGGATGACGTACCGCGCGGACTTCCTTCTGGGCACCGTGCTGCGCTTTCTGCCCCTGGTGACGACGATCCTCCTCTGGCAGGCCGTCTACGAAGGATCGGGACGATCGGAACTGGAGGGCTTTCGCTACCGCGAGATGATTGCCTACCTGCTTTTGACCAACATCAGCCGCCTGTTCTCGAGCATGCCCGGTCTGGCCGGCGGGATCGCCCGCGACGTGCGCGATGGGACGCTGAAGCGGTTCCTCATCCAGCCGGTCGATATGATCGGCTACCTGCTGGCTTACCGCGTGGCGCATAAAATCGCTTACATCATGATGTCTTTGTTGCCTTATGCGGCTCTGTTCTTCGTTTGTCGCGGTTACTTCGACGGTTTTCCCGATGCGCTGACTTTGGCCGCGTATGTTCTGTCGCTTGTGCTCTCGTTCTTAGTCGGTTTCTTCTTCGAGGCCAGCGTGGGAATGGTGGGGTTCTGGTTCCTCGAGGTGACCTCGCTGCTCTACATCGTGATGACGCTCAACTTTTTCATCTCGGGGCACATGTTGCCCCTGGACCTGCTCCCTGCGCCCTGGGCCGGCATCCTCAAGGCGCTTCCCTTTCAGTACATGGCTTATTTCCCCTCTGTGGTGTTCCTGCGCAAGGTCACCGGCTGGGAATTGGCCATTCATTTGATATTAGAATTCACTTGGGCCGTTGCCTTCATGATCCTCTGCCGCGTGCTTTACCGGGTGGGGCTCAAACGCTACAGCGCCTACGGAGGGTAAGGTCGTGGCGGCAAGGTCTGGCAGGTATTTTCGGCTGATCTCGCACCTGGCCCGCTACACGCTGAGCCGCGAGCTGGCGTTCCGGAGCAATTTTCTCGTCAAGGTTTCGGTCGAGGTGCTCTGGCTGGCCATCATGATTGCTTTCTTCAAGACGATCTTCGCGCGCACGCACACGCTAGCAGGCTGGTCGGAGCCGGACTACTTCTTCTTCATCGGCTGTTACTTCGCTCTCAACGGACTGATCGAGACCCTCTTTTTCGAGAACTGCAATGAATTCGCGGAGCTGGTGCGAACCGGCGATCTCGATTTCCTGCTCTTGCGGCCGATCGACGAGCAATTCCTGGTCTCGCTGCGGAAGATCGACTGGGGCACTGCGCCCAATGTTCTCATGGGTGCTGCGCTCATGGCCGTCGCCCTGGTGCAGAAAGGCTGGGGATTCGACCTGACGCGGGTTGTGATTTTCCTCATCACGTTCGGCTGCGGCATCGCGATCGGCTACAGCTTCATGCTGCTGTTGACGACAACCTCGGTCTGGCTGGTGCGCAACCAGAGCTTGATGGAGATGTGGTGGCTGTTTTCAAGCCTGGCGCGCTATCCCAGGGAGATCTATCAAGGGAAGTGGGCCGAGCCCCTGGGTCGTTTCTTCACCTACGCCGTGCCAATTCTTGTCGTTTCCAACGTACCAGCCAACGCGATGGTGCGTCTGCTCGACCCGGGAATGATCGCCTGGGCCATCGTATCGGCGATTGTGTCGTTGTACCTTAGCCGCAGATTCTTCCAGCACGCGCTGCGGTCGTATCGAAGTGCGAGCAGTTGACGGAATCGGCCGGGGCAGGACCGGGCGACTCGATCGACTCGATTTCCGGCACGGTGGCCTTCGCTCTGGGACATCGCTTCGCTCTGCCCCAGGCACCCGGAGATGGGATCATGGCTCGAATCGCGCAACGGAATTCCACGCGGCTCCTTAGCGATCGTTCTGGGGGTCCACCAGTGTCAGGACAAATGGCCGGACGGAGGAAGGCTGAAGACTGGTGGCGAAACTGAGCTTGCGGACGTCGTCGGGGGCGAGGCAGCCGATCAAGCACTCGGCAAGGAGGGTGCGATCCCCGGAATAAGGGTAGCGAACGGAGCGACCGGACTGGATGCGGTTGCGCAGCGGCCGTAGGTCGGGAAGTCCGAGCTCCTCGGCGCGATCGATCCATTCCAACTGGGTGCGGGGAAGATGGAATGCGGGCAGCTCGACGGGCTCGATCATGCGGGGCGGCGCTGGCCGGAAATACATATGTCCCAGCGCAAGCGCGTTATGGTAAATGACAAACGGCTGGGCGGAGACCTCCTGGAGTCCTTCGTTGTCCACGATCAGGATGTGCGTGTAGAGCTGTCGCCCTCCGCGTCCACTGTATTCGGGCGGCCCCTCGCAACTGCGCGACAGGGCGAATCGGCCGCTGGGCAGGGGATGAAAGTTGACGCTCACCCGGTTGTACTGATCCAATAGCAGCGACCCGTGCGAGGGTGACCAGCGGGCGATCGCCTGTCCGTCGGTCTCGTCCACACCACTGGAGCGCGAGATCAGATGGTAGCCGCCTCGTCCCTCACGCATGATCGAGGTGAAGATCGCCTGCTCGACCCACACGCTTTCGCCCCTTCTTCTTCCGATGAACGCTCGCCGCGAGGAGTTCCTAAGCGAGCTGGTTGACCATCCACGCAAAGGGCTCGATGACGCCGTGAGGCTCGATCCGCAGCGGGACCAAGCTTTCCTGGCCCGACCGGTCCAATAGCTTCGCGGTCGAACCGGCCACGCCCGAACAGAAGAACGCGCAACGCTCCAGCCGCGACTGGCACTGCGAATGCAGCCCGGCCACATTGCCCTTGGCGAAGGTTTCGGGGTCGCTGATCCATTCCTCGAACAGGTCGGCCTTGGTAAAGACGATGGCGACGGGAACGTCGACCTTGCGCGACTTCTTTTTGCTTGGACGCAAGGCGTCGAGATAGCTGATGAGCTGCATCGCGAAGAGTTCCTGACTCTGGCCGTCGGCGACGACCTGGACCAGGTCGACCAAGACGACCATCCCCGCACATCGGCTGATCAGCGCGCGAATGGTCTTGCTGGTGCCCGGGTTTTCCATCTCATTCATCACGGCTTCGCCGGCGACGTCGGGGGTGACGATGTCAACGGCACCCTTGATGCGCGGGGCGAGAATCTCGCAGTGCAGCCAGTGCCAGCGGTCGGTCTCGACGGGGGTTTTCTCGGGAAAGCGTTGCCGCTCAAGCGCCAGGATGAGGTTGCGGTGGAGCGTCAGCGAGAAAGGGCTGCGTGAGAGCCCCTGCAAACCTGCGGCGCCTCGCGCCAGCAGATCCAGGAGCATGCCCAGGTAGACCGTCTTGCCCACGCCAGTGGGACCAAGGACCAGGACGAACTGGGGAGGATGAGGTCGCGACCGGATCGATTCAATGACCTTGTAGGGAAGAAAGCAGCTACCGCACGGCTCGCCTTCGTAGGTATGCCCGCCGCACAAGGGGCAGGCGTACTCGCTCTCCATGCGGTTGTATTCGATCAAGAGAGGTCTACTGGACATAACGCGGCCCTCATGGCAGGGGACGAAGCTGGTTCAGGGAAAGTGCACACCGAAACCCGATGTTTTCGCGGCGATCAAGTTCGCCCTGACCGGTGATGTACTGGCAGGTCGCCTCGTTGGGAAAGTAGGTATTAAAGGCGCCCCCGATGATCCGTCGCATGGGCTTCCAGGGCTGAAAGAATTCACCCGCCTGGCAAGGTATCGTATCCAGCGCGTCACCGAGCCACTCCCACACATTGCCCGACATCTGGTAGATGCCGTTGGGAGTGGCGCCGGCGGGGTATTCGCGAACCGGGACGGTCTGGCCCACGCCGGAAGACGACAGATTGAGCCGGGTCGGCTCGAACATGTTGCCCCAGGGATATCGGTTGCACATTCCTCCGCTGAGTTGTTCCGGCCAGCCGCCGGCCTTCTGCCACTCGGCGGCGGTGGGCAGGCGCTTGCCGACCCATCGCGCGAACGCGACGGCCTCGTACCAGCAGACGCCCACGACCGGATGCTCGGCCTTGGCCGCGGGAAATTTGCCGTTCTCCCAGTCCCGCGGGCCCGCTTGTCCCGAGCGGTCGGAGAAGCGAGCGACGCTAGGCCAGACCTCGGTGGGCCAGATTTGGAGGTCGTCATATCCTCCCGACTGGACGAATTTCTGGTATTGCCGGTTGGTGACGGCATAGCGGTCGAGGTAGAACGCCTCGAGATCGACGCTCGCGAGGTTGCCATCGCAGAGGATCAAGGGGACGTTGCCGGCCGGGATCAGCGCCATCTGAGAATTGAGCGCTTGCCAGGCCTGGCGTGCATCGTCCTCGGAAACCTGGCCGATGGCCTCCTTGAGCAGGACGAAGCCGTAGCGGTCCTGAGAGATCAGGCGGCGGGTCATCCCGCAGAGCTCGTCTCCAGCCTGGTAGCCTGACGGGATTCGGACATCGGGATCCGGGGTGGCCGGCCGGGCCGGTCGGGCACGTCTGGGGCGAGGTCCGAACCAGGACGACCAGATCGTTGAAATCCCCCGGGTAGTTGGTCTAACGACCGGCCTGGAGGCGGGGCGATTGGAAGAGCCGGCATCGTCGGTGCCGTGAACTTCCCGGTTAGTCGAAAGCTCGATGGACATGGAACAGGCACCTTCTCACCGGGGGGCGTAGCGGGCTTCCGTCGTGCGGCGGACGTCCTGGCAAAGTGTTTGGAACTGGCGGAGTATCGTTTCCGCGACAGGATTTCCGGTCTCGACGGTGGCAGCGGCCGCGGTTCGCTGCGCCTGGGGACTTTGGGCAGGTTGGCTTTCACCGCCGCGCGGATGATGAACCTGGGCCGAGCCCCTGACCGTGGCCCCCGCGCTGACCGTGTCGATCCGCTCTCGCTCGAGCCGCTCCCAGGCTTCGGTCAGGAGCTTCCGGTCGCTCTCGAGGCGGGACAGCATGCGTCTCCAGCTGGTATCATCGCCGTTCGAGTTGCCGCTATAGTGACTTCGCTCCTGCTCAAGCTCGTCGGTTCGCTCCTGAAGGGCTTGCTCAAGCCGGTTGATCTCCGCCGACCAGCTCCCGCTCCGGCGGCGAGCCAGATCCTCGATCGTTTCGAGCCGGAGAAGAACACAGTCCCGCAGCGCCTCGAGGTCGTGAGCCAAAGACGGGCTCGAGGGCACAACCGGGACCTCTGCGGTTTTCTTCTTTCCGATGGGGTCCATGGCAGCGCGGTCCTTACCTTGTGGAATTCAGGGTGACGTGGTGGCCGTCCGATTCCACAGCCGGGACAGCCTAGCGCTCAACTTGTTACGGTTCCGGGCCTCCGTCTCGTGACAGTGAATCTCTTTGAGATGTTGACGGAATGCCCGAATTCGCATGTCGGCTTCAAGAGCAATCGAATCGTCAGTCGACTTGGGTGACTCGGTGGCCTTGGCCGCAGGCGTGGCCGTGGCGGCGGCCGTGGCCGTGGGTTCACCGGCTGCAAGAGATGCCCGCGACGCGTGCGCCCGCAACGCAGCAACGGCGATCTCGTATTCGCGCCGCTCCCGGTTGCGCTCGTCCTGAATTTGATCGCGCTGGCGGCGGGTCTCCGCGAGCTCACGGCGGGCCAATTCCGCAGCCTCACGAAGTGTACCGAGCTCGGCGCTGGTTGTTTCCTCGAGCTCGGCGCATCGCTTCGCGAGGAGCTTATTCTCGGCCTCGAGGACCGCCAGTGCCTCGGCGTCTGCGCTAGGCTTGCCACTTTCCCGCGACGCGCTGGCCAAGAGTGATCCCAGCCGGTGGACTTCCTGTTCCAGAGCCCGGCGATCCTGGCTCGAGGTGGTACGCTCACGCTCGATCTGGCTGCGGTAGTCGTCGATTTGCCTCTGCTGGGAAGCCAGTTCCTCGATTTGCTGGCCGGTGCCAGCCTCGGCCTGCCGCTCCACGCGCTGCTCGACCTCGGCGACCCAATGAGAAAGCTGCTCCCACTCGGCCCGGCTGGCCGCTTCGGCCTCCTCGACGAGCCGGAGCTGGTCTAAGAGCAGGTTGATTGTCTCCTCGCGGATCGCCAGCTCGGTGCGCAGTTTTTCGATCTCTTCACGCTTCGACTGGCTGGCTTGCTGCGCCTCTTCTTCGACTCTCCGACCGAAATCCACAACGCTCGAAGAGGCCGGTTCGCGCGCCTGCAGCTCGGATTCGAGGCGGAGTATTTCTTCCTGCAGAAGGGCGATCGTCTCCAGATACTCGGAAGCGTCTTCGTCGGGCTCTGGACGGTTGTTACTTTCCCTCGTCGTGGCTTTATTCATCGCCATCCTCCGCCAGTCCCTCCCCCGTTCCGCTCGGGGCTCTCGCTTCGCTGCCTGTCCGACCGATCAGAAGTGATCACGCGACCACCGCCATCGCTGCATGATCCTCCGCCAGGAGATGTTTCACCGTGGCTTTGAGGTCATTCTCACTGAGTGGCCGGTGGAGCACTCCGTCGAGCCCCATCGCGTCAAGACGGGCAAGTTCGTTCTCATCCTCGATGCTGGCGATACCGATGAACCGGGTGTGCGAGGAGTGCTGCTGCTTGCAGGACTGGAAGAAGGCCTCCTGGTCAGGCCGATCGAGGGCCAGGATCACGAGGTTGAAGGACTGGCGGCGCATCAAGAGCTGGGCGGCCACGCGATCTCTCACGACCTTGACCTGGTGGTTGGTGCCTTCCGGTCCAAGCACGCGCTGGATCAAGCGAACGGTCTCGGCATCCTCGTCGAGGGCCAGGATGGTCCCCGCGGTCGACGGTGTGCGCCGTTCCACCATCCCGGCTAGCTCCAGGCCGCAAGCAATGATGGCCGTCTCCGCCAGCTCGATCCCCGCCTGCCGGGAGACCTCCAGAAGAGGATGAGTACCATCCAGGAGCGTATGAATCTTGATGTCGGCATTCGAGAGGCCAGATCGATCGGTGTTCGCACCCCGCGAAGCCTGGCGGGCGAAGATCAGACGACCCCATTGCTGGAGATCCAGGGCAGGTTGAGAGAAGCGGGCACCATCGACGATCAGCGCTGCGGCACTGAGCTGAAGCGGCAACGCCTGGAACATCGGCGGCAGGGGAGCCCTGGGCTCGAACGAGAACTTGCCCGCCTCGCCGGTGATTCCCCACGACATCAGGATCGCGGACTGGAACCGCAGTAAACCGCGGAGCCGGCGCGGGTCGGCAAGGCTGCGCTCCAGCAGCTTGACCAGTCCGGCCATGGATGAATCTTGCTGTTCGCCCAGCGTCACGGTCAGCAGCGGCGCGATGTCGGCCAGGTGATCCGGCAGCGCGTCCTCCAGGCGGTCGGGGCTGACAGTTGGCGAGTAAACCGCCTGCACTCGGCCGCCCGAGACCGCAAACCGGATGCGGTCCTTGCCCGATTCGAGCGTGAGCCGGCCGGTCTGCTGAGTGTTATTGAGGAAGTCCAGAACCGATCGCAGCGGGAAAGCCTCCGTGGTACCCTCGAGCGTGGCGTCGCGAACTTCGCCCACGGCCTCGGGCATCGCGCAGCCGGTCCGCTGCGCCTGGACGACCATGGCTCCCGTCTGCAGTGCGTTGGCCACGCCACTCTTGAGAAGCTCGGGAGTAAACGGTTTGGGTATCTGGTCGATGACGTTGGCGAACTCGGTATACTGGGCAAATGCTCGATTTCGCATCGCCGAGCTGATGACCACGGGAATCCGCGCGGTCGCCTCATCGGCCAGCAGCTTGCGACAGACCTCGTCGCCGGTGGTTCCCGGAAGCTGGTGGTCCAGCACAATCAGGTCCGGGCGCAGTTGACTGGCGCGCTCCAGCCCTTCTTCGGCTGACGCCGCCAGCGCTACCCTGTAACCTGCTTGCGACAGGTGGCATTCGACCATCTTGCGGATGGTCAAGCTGTCGTCGATCACAAGAATGAGGGGGTTTTCCATGAATTTCTCGCGATCCTCCGGATTCATCAGCCAGCCAACTCGAGCAGCGGGCTGGCGACACTGGCTAGCGCGGACGGATCCACGGGCTTCGCAAGGAAGGCCCTTGCGCCTAGCGCGAGCACCCGCCGCCGCGTTTCCTCGTCCACCTTGGTACTGGCCACGATCACCGGGATCGACGCCAGCGGAGCAATCCTCTGCATCTCGGCCACCAACTCGAAACCATCGAGACGGGGCATCTCCAGGTCGGTCACGACCAGTCCATAGGGACGGGCCCGCAGCCTTCCCAGCGCCTCCAAGCCGTCTGAAACCTCATCCACGTCGAGACCCATTGTGCGCAGATGCCTTGCAACCACCCTCCGAACGCTGATCGAATCGTCGACAACCAGGACAGCCGGTCCGGACCGTGACCCCGTCTCGGTTCCCGGCATCGTCACCAAGGGAGCCAGCGACAGACCATCACCGACCCAGCGTCCCAGGCCCGACGGATTGAGAATCGAGATGACCTCACCATTCATGGACAGACTCGTTCCCGAGATCACGGGATGACCCGCCAGCAGCGATCCTAGTGACTTGATCACCAACTCCTCGGTTCCCTCGATGGCATCAACCGCCAAGCCGATCAGCCCGCTTGCGCAGCGAACTACCAGAAGCTTAGGCCATGCTGGCGCGGGCGTACGGGCAATACCCAACATTTCACGAGCGCTAATAACCGGAAGGCGACGGTCGCGAAAGGTCACAACTGTTCCGGTTTGCTGGTTGCTTTCCCCGGCGGGCGAAGGGCTCAAAGTCTCGGCATCGAGTTGCTGTGCGGATTCGATCTGCGCCACCGGCAGGGCGAAGGCCTGGCCGTCGACGCGCACGATCATGGCAGTTTCCAGCGCCAGGCGAGCGGGTAGGCGGACGGTCAGTCGGGTACCGCGGCCTCGCTCGGTTCGCAGCTCGATCGTTCCCTTGAGCGTGCCTACCTCGCGGGCGACGACGTCCATGCCCACGCCGCGGCCGGAAATGGCGTTGGCCTCGCTGCGCGTGGAGAAACCGGAGTGGAAAATCAGGTTGTTGAGGCGCTCGGGACCGGGATGCTCATCAGGACCGATCAAACCGAGCTTCCGCGCCTTTTCGGCGATGGCCTCGTGATTCAAGCCGCGGCCATCGTCCTGGACCGAGATGACCAGCGTGTTTCCCTCACGGCGCGCTTCGAGCAAGATCTTGCCCGTTGCTGGCTTGCCGGCCGCGGTCCGCTCCGCCGGCGTTTCAATTCCATGCCCCACCGCGTTACGCACGACATGCAGCAAGGGCTCGAAGGCCTTGTCCTGAACCGCGCGGTCCAGTCCTGTCTCTTCGCCGGCCATCACGACCTCGACTTGCCTCCCCTCGACGCGGGCAGCGTCATAAGCCACCCTGGTGAGCCGCTGAAAGAGACCGCGGATGGACACGATGCGAATCGCTTGCAGCTCATCCCAAAGCTGAAGCGTCAACCGGCCCATCGCATCGCCTTGGTCGGCCAGGGGCTCGGCCGCCGCCTGCGCTGTTTCGGCCAGCACGGCCAGATCGTCGGCCAGCTCGCTCATCCGCCTCAACTCGCGTGGAATGTCGGAACCAAGACCGCCGGCAGGCAGCCGGTCCGTCCGACCCAACCCGGCCTCGTGCAGCTTGTCCAGACATGACAGCATTCGTGCCCGGGACGTACGCACCATCGCCGTGATCAATTTCATCGACCCGGCCTGCGCGCTCCAGAGCCGCCGCCGGGCGATCAGCTCGGAAACCATGTCCATGAGCTCGTCGAAGCGGGACGCCGGGACCCGGATCGGGCCGTCGGCTGGAGTTGCCGAACCTGCCGCCGGAGGACTGTTCGATACCTGCTCGGACGCGGCTGTTTCCTGTGGTCGGCTGGCCGGCTCCGACATCGGCCTCGGCGCCGGCGCTGCTGCTGGTGCTGGTGCAACCGCGTGTGTTTGGTGGCGCGAAGGCTGCGGACCATCCTGATGTGCTAGCCTTCCATGGCTTGATTCCGGCAGAGCGTGGTCGTTGCCCCCTGCACTTACCCCCGTCCCACGCAGCAGGCCAAGCAGGCCATCGAGGTAACCTAAGGTCCGGTGGAGATCGTCGATCAGGCTGTCAGAGACCGGAAGGGGCGCCTCGGTCAAACTTTCTTCCAGGGTGTGAACCAGGGTGGCCACCTCCGGGAACCCGACACTTCCGGCCGCGCCCTTGAGGGTGTGGAAGCAGCGCCCCAGCTCACGCAGCGAGTCTCTGGGGTCAGCCGCACGGGAAAGGCCAAGCACCAGTGGCTCGATGCGCTCGAAGAGGTCGGTGCAATCGGCCAGAAAGGCATCCCGAATCTCATCATCCAGGTCGATCCGGCGGGGAAGCTCGGGTATCGGGATAGCCTGATGCGCTGCGATGCCGGGCTGCCGGCACGGCGCTTCCGGCGGAGCAGGCGCCGCAGTGTCAGCAGCCTGCCGGGGCTGCGGTTGCGGCGGAGCAGGCGTTGCAGCCTTGGCGGCCTGTCGGCACGGCGCTTCCGGCGGAGCAGTAATCGGGGCACTGGCAGGCTGGCAAAACGGCTGTTGCTGCTTAGGAGGCGTCGCAGCACTGGCAGACTTTGGCGACGCTGGTTTTGCTACCTCGTTAACCTTGGGGTCTTCTGTCACCGCCTCCGGAGACGCGATGCCGCCGAGTGACCCGGTGAAGAGTCGCAGCAAGGCCTGGGCGTCGAACCCGGACAGGTCGTCAGCTTGCGGTTCGGGATCCGCGATCGGTTCCGGGTCTGCCGCGTCCCCAAGCTCTTGACCTTCCAGCAGGGCCAGGTACTCTCCCCAGGTTGAGGCGGAATCGTCGAGAATCCAGGCGACGACCCCTGCGTCATCGCCGCCGTTGCCGCGGGCAAGCTGAGAGACCGCCTTGACGCAAAAGAAGCCGACCTCGTCGGCCGAGCTGCTCGAATCAGAGAGCAGGCATTCCCAGACTTCCGTGAGCAGGCCGATGCGCGCCAGGGCCCGCGAGTGAGCGTCCCGGCCGCTGCGCACGGCCTCGGCATAAAGATCGCTGATCGTCTGGCGGATCGCCGGAAGCCGCTCGATCGGGGAGGGTCCGCCCAGCGCCTCTCGGAACTGCTCGGCGAGCCCGTCGAGAGCGGAAGACGGCTCGGGGAGAGCTTCAGCGGAAGCGACCGCCCGGTTGCTCATCGTCCAGCCTCGCTACGAGCGTGTTCGCTCTTGCGATGGGGAGCGGGCAGATGAGGGATTTGCTTCCGCGTCTGGCCGTTGGGCGGGGCATCTCCCGAGATTGCGGAACTGGCCAGCCCTTGCCAGGGCTCGCATGACATGACAAGGCCCCGTAGCGACGACCGCGACAGCGTCGTCCGTTCCATGGTCTGATGGGTCACTTCCGAGATCCGCTGCATGGCCCGAACCAGATCCTGGGTCGCGACCACCTGGTCGTTCGTGGACCGGGAGATTCCTTCAACCAGTCGCGCGGAGTTCTCGGCGACCTGGCTGATCCGCTCAAGGGCCGAGCCCGTGTCGCGAACCCGCTGGGTCTCGCGCTGCATCTCGGCCTGTTCCTGGCTCAAAGCGCGGATGCTCTCGTGGGTATCGGCCTGGATCGCCTCGACGATGGTGCCGATCTCTCGCGTGGCGGTCGCCGTTCGCTCGGAGAGCTTGCGAATCTCTTCGGCAACCACGGCAAAGCCGCGTCCATGTTCGCCGGCGCGAACCGACTCGATCGTGGCGTTCAAGGCCAGCATGTCGGTACGGCTGGAAATGCCGCCGATCAGGTCGACGATGATCCCGATCTCGTTGGACCGGTCCTCCAGTCGTTTGGTCTTGCGGCCATTGGCCTCAATCTGAGCCAGCAAACGGTCCATGCCCTCGATAACGCTGTGCACCTGTTCCAGACCCTGGCGTGCCTCATCGCGAGCGCGCTCGCAGGCTTTAGCCGCCTCTTCAGCATTCATCGAGATGCGATCGATCTTCTCCGAGAGAGCCTCGACCGCCGAGGCGGTGCGAGCGACGGCATCGGACTGATCGGCTGCGCCGGAGGCGACCCGCTCATTGGCCTCCTCGAGCGAGGAAGCATCGCGGGCGATAGCGATGGCGGTGTACTTGAGCCGTTCCAGGACCGCAGGCAGACTGGCGCTGGTTTCGGACTTGCCATTTTCGCTGTCGACGGCCGAGCCAGCCCCGTTCATCGAGGCCCAGAATAGCCGGGCGGTCTGCTCGGCTCCGGAAAGCTCTTCCTCGAGCCGCCGTCCCCGCAGCAGGACATCACGCAGACGGCCGATCTCAGCCTCGAAGCCGGAGTGGCCAACTTCAGGAACAGGGGCATCGTGTTCCAATGTGCTGGCCTCGGCGTCGAGCATCTCGGCCAAGTCGAAAGCGGCATGATCGAGAGCACGCCGCGCGACCACGAAAGCAATGCCGGCCCCGGCGAGGGTGCCGGGAACCAGGGCAAGCAGATGCCTGGTCGAAGGTGCCAGGCCCGCGGCCAAGACCAGCGCGATGCCGGCGGCCAAAAGGCCGATCACCGCCCCCAAAAAGCTCATCCTCGACGGCAAACTCATGGCAAGACCTCGAATCCTTCGCGACAGCAGAGCAGGGTCTGGTAAGGTTTCTCAGCCGCTCGATGAAACCGGCAAGCGGGCTGGGGGAGCCGACTCGTTGATCCGCGCGAACCAGTTGGTCACCACCTCACGGAGCCCGCGCCAGGTCGATTCGGCATCGAGCAAGGCGTGATCTTCCTTTCCGTGATGGATCGTTCCCACCGTCACGATGCCGTCGTGCAGCATCCGGGGTTCGAAAGCATTCGGACGCTCAGAGGTGATCACCGTACCTTCCCGATCGATCAGCACGCCCCAAAGACCGTTTTCGGTCTGGAGTATGAGCACCGCCTCGCGCGGCGCTTTGCCCTTGGTCCGGGAATCAACCGGCGACGCCTCGGACCGGACGCCTCGCGTTCCCAAGGTCACCACGGGTACCACCTGCCGGTGATAGGGACAGAGCCCGACGACGCGGTCCGGACAGAGACTGATTCGCACAAGCGCGTCGACCTCCACGATCTCGGCGAGATTCGCGACGGGAACTCCGAACGGCAGGGAGTCGCTCATGAACAGGCAAAACGAAGCTTCGGCCGCCATGGCGAACGGGCTCCTCGATTCTGGTCCACGCGACGCGTTGTCGAGCCTCAGCGGGTGCGACGCGCTTTATCATCGGGCGGGCGGCTCCGGTCGACTCGCTCCGGATTCCTCGGTGATTCCTCGTTGTTACGCAGGCGTTCACCTAGCTGGCGTGCCAGCGCGTCGAGCCGATGCCGGGCATCACCGCCGGCAACCGGTTCGGCACCAGCAATCGTGCCCGAGCCATTCGAGCCATTACTGGCGGCCGGTACAGCCAGTCGCATGTCGCGCTCGCGCAACTGTGCGAGCTGAGTGTCAATCCACTGAATGAGTTCCTCGCGGAACTCTCCGATCGCTCCGATCAGCAGGTCCGCACCTTCCTCGTCCACGCTCATGAGCCGGCCCTTGACCTTGCGACATCGTCTCTGGAACCGCGGTCGATGGCGGCCTACCGATTCAATACTAGGTCAAGGTTTGGAAACCGGAATGGAAAACGGGTGAAGCAAGAGGGGGCTGGAAGAATAGAATCGCGGGGCAAAGGTGATTACATCAAGTTGCACGCTCTCGGGACGTTGCCAAATCCCATCAACTCACCTGCCTTGCTATCGCGGCCTAGAGCGATTCGCTAATGCATTGCTTCTATCGATCGAAGGAGCCGGTGGCGGTCATACCTTCTCCCCCTGGGCATAGGTATGGACACAACTTTTCGAGTGGGTCATCCCGAGCGATCGGGAAAGAGACGCGGGAGTTGGCGCCTCGCCAGGTTGAGGATCTCGTCGAGATCCTCGACCTGCATCAGGTCATCGATC
>JBKQMU010000346.1:0-9861 GCA_052146555.1 Isosphaeraceae bacterium | reverse complement strand
ATCGAACAAAAGCCCGCAAAAGACCAACGCGTAGTTTCATAAGGCTCTTTGAATATTGATGTAAGTACAACAACGCGTTGACCTTGTGTCTTGTTTGGCGCGGAACATTATTCCATTACGCAAGTGTGCATTCGCTAATTTAAGTGATCGTCTGTATAGAGTTTGTATAGAAAATCCTGGAAACTACTGACTAAAAGGATAAATACCAGGAGCAGCTGGACCCATCCTTATCCTGCTGAGTTCATCGTGTCCTATCCCAGATTTTTCAAGTTCACGCATAAGCTTGTAATGCACATCTGAACGACTACTGCAACTACGTTGCATGACGGAAATCCTCCTAGATTACGGCCTGTTTCCGGGCCGGCTGGATCGTCGCAAAGAATGCAGGTCATCGGGCGGCACGCCTTGAACGAAAATCCCGATTTTTGGTACAGAATCTTCATCCATTCGACTTCCGACTTAACCCCCTGCTGTAATCGTAGCTTATAAGGGGCATAAATTCGGTTCATTTGGATCTTGCGCGCGCTGCTGTTACGCAGCGACTGCGAGGGTGGTTGATTGAGCGCAGCTTCAGACCTTAGGGGGGGCGGGACCACAGGCCCCAGCTCCCGCCCCCGGCCCCCCCTTCCCTCTCTTATTCAGCCGAACAGGCCAGTGGCCGTTAGTCTGTGGGCGGCCGCCGGATGGGTTTGATGCGCATGACACACGAGAGACGATGACGCCACCTTCTCGTCGAGTTTGCTGACTACCAATCTTTACATGCAATGCCACACAGTTGCGTTTGAAAGCCCCTCGACCGGCATTGACCGGACTGGGCTTCCGCGGCATCATTCGCTTGCAATCCCGGACCTCCGCCTATGCAGCATGGATGAGCAAGCGGCAGGGACCACTGGCGATCGAGACGAACTCTGGGTCGAGGGAGTGACCCGACATGCCTACCGCATCTGTGGTTGTTGTCATCTCCGCGCTTTTGGGCTGGTCGGACATCACGATCCAGGCCAGCAGGGGCGATCGCGGATTCTCCTCGCTCCAGAGCAGCATCGCGGGGATCGACCGGCCCAGCGAGCGAACTGTAGAGACGCTCAAGCGTTACGACCTGGAGCGGGTCTACCGGGGGAACCGCAGCAGAAACGTCGACAAGACGCTTCAAAGCCTGGAGAAGCTGGCGCGAAAGCAACCCAACGCCGAGCTTGTCTACGCCCTGGCGGAGCTTTCCTGGATCGACGGACTGAAGCAGGACCGCTGGCGTAAAGCCCAGGCGATCGACCGGTTCCTGGATGCCGTCGCCTACGCGCATGATTACCTGTTCGATCCCGAGCTAGCCGAGGGCCGTGGCCCATCCGACCCGCGGTTTCGCCTGGCCTGCGATCTGTACAACGCGGGCCTGGAGCGGCTCATCCGCGCGGCACAATCGAAAGATCCGATCGATCCCCAGGGGGTGATCCGACTGAAGGTGCACGGCCATGAGCAGGTGCTCCAGGTCGTGCTGCGGGACAGTCCCTGGACGCCGGCTGACGTGCACAAGCTGATATTAGCGTCGGACTTCGAGGTCTCGGGCCTGGCGACCAGCCACAACCAGTACGGGCTGGGCGTGCCCTTGATCGGTGTCCGTATGATCGATCCCAAGAAGGAAGAACGGCCCCCGCAAGAGCGATTCTTCCCCGATGAGATGGCCTTTGCACTGACGGCGTTCCTGGTGCCCAACTCGCGGCTGCGCGACCCCGCTGAGAGTGTCGACGAGGTTCGCAAGTGCACGCTCGAGCTCATCGACCCGGTCCGTCACCGGGTCGTCGGCCAGCCCCCTTTCCAGATCGCCCTGGAGACCGACCTGACTACCCCGCTGGCCTACATGTGGTCCCGCACCGACCTCGATCGTTTCCGATGGTCCGGACTCTTGCACCCGGAACAGGGCTTGCAGCGAGCCAACTTGCTCATGATCCGGCCGTATGAGCCGGGCAAGATTCCCGTCGTGATGGTACACGGCTTGATATCCACTCCGCTGGCCTGGATTCCCATGCTCAATGAGCTCTTGCGCGACCCGGCCATCCAGGAACACTACCAGTTCTTCCTTTACATGTACCCGACGGGGGTGCCGATCCCGATTGCGGCGGCCAGCCTGCGCGATGCGCTGGTACAGGCCAGGATGATGTTCAACCCCGACGGAAGCGACCCCCAGTTCGATCGCATGGTTCTGCTGGGCCATAGCATGGGAGGCCTGCTCAGCCATTTCATGGTCGTCTCCAGCGGTGAGCAGCTCTGGCGGCTTTATTCCGACCGCTCGTTCGACGAGATCTTGGGTCCCCGGAACGTGCTCGACGAGTTGCAACGGCTGCTCTTTTTCGGGCCTTTACCGTTTGTCAGCCGGGTCGTCTTCCTGGCCACGCCGCACCGCGGCTCGGACCTGGCGCGGGGGGTAGTGGGCCGCGTGGGCGCGAACCTGATCAACGATCCGGACCACATCCAGAAGCTGCTCTACCAGTTGCTCAAGGACAACCCCGACGCCTTCGATCGCCGCCGGTTCCGCCGGTTCCCGACCAGCATCGAGACGCTCGACCCCTCCTCGCCGATCTTGAAGGCCCTCCTGGCCATGAAGCCTGGGCCCGAGGTTGCGTTCCACTCGATCATCGGCTCGCTAAGGCCCTCCGGGGTGGAAGAGACGACTGACGGAGTCGTCCCTTTCCAAAGCGCTCATCTCGACGGAGCCTTGACGGAAAAAGTCGTGCGTTCCGACCACGGCGTTCAAAAAGATGGCGAGGCAATCCAAGAAGTTCGCGCCATCCTCCGCATGCACATCGGCCTGAACACCCAGCTGGCTCGCGGTGTCCGCGCCGGTGCGACGCTACGAGCTGGAAATCCATCCGCCGTAGCGCCTTCCGCAGTGGCACCTGCCTCGGCGAGCACCTTGGCCACACCCCCTTCCGCACCGGCAACCGCAGGAGCGCCTCCAATCGAGCTGGACCCTCCCCTGCCTCGCTGACGCTTCCACGGACAGGGGGCATAAGGGACATAACAGCACAGCGAAATGCATAGTAGGAAGGGCAGGTGACGCTCGCGGAAATGGACGATGCCGTCATTATCCAGCCCGATTGCATTGAGCATGCCCGACGAGGTCTCAACGGTGTGCTGCGTCGGATTTCCCGCCCTCGGTCGAAATGTCACCGTCTTGGGAATCCCCCCCGCTCGATCCGCACGAACGACGTCTCGCGAACGCAGCCGAGCGTTTCCTAGGCCGCCAGCACTGGGTTCCTCAATTCCAACCGACCAAGCCTGACGCGAAGATTAATCACGAACAATTCCCGCGGAAGCGGGCCGCTGTGGGTGCCGAACGAGCCTTCCCAACGATCATCTTACGAATCTGAGAGGCATCCAACCAATTTTCCGAGCAAACGACGAGAAGAGGCGATAATTGGTGTCGGTTTATTTTTCGCAGGGGCCGGTCGGCTTCGCGGGGTCACCGGGCCGTCAAGAGGAAGACAACTGCAAAGTCTGACACCCCGAAGCCTCCCGGGGGACGCCGCGAAGCCCGCGACCTGGACCACTGAACATCGAAGGCACGAGAAGCGTGGCCCGTGGCCGGGGTCCCTAACGGCGCGAGATTAGGCAACGTTCGACGGCGCGATCGCCAGAAGTTTCTGCTCCTCGGCCTGGGGTACCGCAACGATGACAAAGCGACCGGCCGGATAGAGGTAATCCTCGCCCGAGTCGTCGATGACGCGCAGGAGGCCCTCACCCGCCGCCTGGTCATCGGGCAGTACCCGATAGAGCATGCCGACGGACAGATCGTCGCAGTCGTCGTTGGCGACGCACACCGCGAAGACCGGCCTCGGAGGTTGGTCCGCCATGAGTCTCAGTCCAGGAGCCGCTTGATCTTCATCTTCCGCTTGCCGATGCCGTGAGCCTCGTACCAATGAAGTTCTGTCCGACGGATGCCACCGCTGGCGAGACGGACGGTGCCGATCCCCTTGAGCTTCCGCCAGCGGCGGCCACCGTAGCGGGCCCTCAGGTCGGCGTTCTCGCGGATCGAGAGGTTGACGGCGATCGTCTCGACGTCCGTCAGCTCACCGATCAACTCGAAATCCATAGTGGCGAAATTATCACAACTCGGCCCCTTCGGCAAAGAGCCGTCTTCCCCTGCGCGTTGCCTTCTGCGCGCTTGGTCAGCCACCGGGTTCATCTTCCATGATGCGCCGCAAGTCGCTCCTGGCATGCAGGATGCGACGGATCTCGGCGGTTTCCTGGCCTTAGCGGCAGAAGATGACGTAAGGCTTGACGAGCGTGCTGCGCACGTCCGAGGCGATCTCCGGACGGAGGCGTCCGCTTTCGGGAAATTGGGCCAGGAAGCGGGCTTTGTTGTCGAACAGGGCGGCGTAGCGGTCGGCGGCTGCCGGATTCTTCTGCTCCAGGCCGGTAAGGATCTCGTCCAAGTCCGCTTCCGCCAGCAGGGTGCGGACGACGGCTGCCATCAGGGCTTTGCCGGGGTCTGGCGGGAGCGGATGCGGGCCAGGGTGGCCTGAGGATCGAAGGGAACCAGATCGCCACAGTCGGCCTGGGCGATGCCGTCTGCGATGTCGCGGCGAAGTTGGGCCAGCTTGGCGGCTTCGTCGCGCTCCTCAAGGAGCCGTAGCGCTTCGTCGATGACGGCATCCTCCGAGGGGTATTGCCCAGCCTCGACGAGCGCGTGGATGAACTGCGCGCGGTCGGATGATAGATGTATGGTCATGCGTAAAAAATCCCCCTTTTAGGCTATGCTATCACAGCCAGGACGGCTTGCCAAACAGCCGTTTGGGGCTAAGAGAGTGGACCCGAAAGTGACAGTGGGCAAGGGGATTCCGCATAACACAATTTGTGCAGGTAATTTGTGTCTGCAGGTAATTTGTGTCGGTTCTTTATTCTCGCGGAAATGTAAACCGACACCATTTTCCCTTCTGACACCATTTTCCCTTCTGCCTTCCAAAGCCATGAAAGCGGAAGCTCCCGAAGCGGTACCCGCTCCAGGCAGTTTCGGTCGGTCAAGTGTATTACCTTCTGGGTTCCGCTTTATAGGCGTTAATTGTGCCGGTCACGGAAATCTCGTTCGTTGTTTGCACTCCCGCGATGTAGGTACCATTTTTATATGTTCTGACGATCTTGTCTATATATGCCTTATCAGTTTTCTGGGGGAAGTAGGCCTTGACCTTCTCGCCCCAAGCGGGAGTAATCTGAATGCGCTCTGTGGTTTTCTCCTCCGAGCGGCTGTTGCTTACGTAGATCGTGCCCACATCGTCCGCTTCCTCGACCACCGCGCGCCCCCGTTTCACATGTTGCTCCCACACCCTAATCGCACCATTACCGAGGTTCTCATCGACGATCGCCGTGTGGTGACCGCGTGTATAATCATGCGTTTGAGTAATCTCATATTCAACAAATTCTTTATTCGGGAACAAAATTTTCGTTTTTATTCTCTTGACTACCTTTGCTAAGTGGTTCTTGAACTGGAGAATGTCCCCCGGCTGAGCGTCTCCCAAGTCGATCGGTTCCCCCCAAATGTAATCGGTGGTAGGCGTGACTCTACCATAATCATTCGAACCCTTTGCCCTCGCATCATCGAGTGCCTTCTCGGCGAGATCCCAGCAAGACCCACCGCCGACCTTCTGTCCCTTGTGCTTCCGCGCATATTCCAGAATCTTCTCGCGAAGGTCTTTTGCCCCTGAGTCGCCACTCATGGTCGCGCCCCTTCCTCTGGTTTGATGCAGCGCTGATCGCGCCCGGCTTTGCTCGCCGTAATCCGCCCGAGCTGACCAGCCGCACAGCCAAGCTCGGCGGGTCTGTCCCCCAAGAAACGGCCACTATTCTACCACTGGCTACGCAGCCAACAAAGCACGGACGCGTGCAGCCATTGGTATTGTTGGTGAAGTTGCCCGCCTGGGGCACCCGAGAAACGGGACGCCATTTGCCTGGGACCTCCTATTTTACGCGGACCGGCTCAGTCAAAGGCCTCGGATGGTTGGGGCATCAGTTGGCGCTCGAACCGTGCTAGGACGCCGCCCGACCGGAAATTTCATGACAGGCAATGCGGGGCGCCTCGAAGCGATCTGGCCCCCTTGACTCTCTGATGAAATCATCGCTGCCGCCTTCTGGCATTGCACGATCGAGCTTGATAAACTGCCGGAAATGGCCATATCCCTGGCGGATCGACTGGCGACGTTCGCCCTCCAGACGCGGTTCGAGGACCTTCCTGCCGAGGTGGTGATCGAGGCTAAGCGCCGGCTGCTGGATACGCTCGGCTGCGCGGTCGGGGCGATGGACGAGCCGGCCCCTCTGATTGCCCGCCGGGCCGCTGCCCAGATCGGTGCGCAGTCGGGGGTTACGCTGATAGGGGGGGGATCGAGCGCGGCCGACTGGGCGGCCTTCGCCAACGGCGTGCATATCCGCTACCTCGACTGCAACGACACGTATCTTTCACTCGAGCCGGCCCATCCCAGCGATAACTGGGCCGCCGTCATGGCGGCCGGCCAGACGGCCGGGGCCAGCGGTGCCGATTGGATCACCGCCGCGACCATCGCCTATGAGGTCCAGTGCCGGCTCTGCGACTCCGCCAGCATCAGGGCGCGCGGCTGGGACCACCCCACCTATGGCTCGATCTCCGCGGCGCTAGCGGCCGCGCGGCTGCTCGGGCTGGATTATGAGAAGACCATCCACGCGCTAGGTATTGCCGGAACGACAGGCACGGCGTTGCGACTGACCCGTGCCGGTGAGCTCTCGATGTGGAAGGGCTGCGCGTTTGCCTTCGCCGCCCGTAACGGCATCTTCGCCGCTCAGATTGCCCGCTTGGGCATGACGGGCCCTGCCCCCTTGTTTGAGGGCGAGATGGGCTTCATTCAGCAGGTTTCCGGACCGCTCGAGCTGGCCGGGCTGGGTGGGCCGGCCGCGGCCGACTGGATGCTGCCGCGGACCTCGGTCAAATTCGTCCCGGCCGAGTACCACAGCCAGTCGGCCATCGCCGCGGCCTTCGCACTGCGGCCCAAGGTCGGCGACCCCCGGCGCATCCGTTCGATCGAGATCGCAACGTTTCGCACGGCCATCGAGATCATCGCCCGGGATCCCGAGAAGTGGCATCCCCGAACGCGGGAAACCGCCGACCACAGCCTTCCGTACTGCACCGCCGTCGCTTTACTCGACGGAGAGATTTCAGCCGCTCAATTCACCGCGGAGCGACTGGCCGACCCGCTCCTGCTCGACCTGGTTGCGCGGACGAAGGTCATCGAGGACGAGCGACTCTCGGCCCTCTATCCCGAGGCCGTTCCTAATCGTGTGCGGCTCTTCCTCGACGATGGCTCCGAGCTGGTCCACGAGCTGCCCTATCCTCCTGGTCACCACCAGCAGCCGCTATCCGATGCCCAGCTCGCCGCCAAGTTTCACGGCCTGGTCGATCCGGTCCTGGGCTCCGCCAGGGCCAGCCAGATCATCGAGCGCGTCTCACGTCTGGATCGCGACCCCACACCCCACGAAACGCTCGAACTGCTGCGCCGCTGAACTCTTTGAGACCTTGCGGTTCCGGCCCAGATGATGCAGGCTTGATCGGACTTTGGCGGCCACGAAACTCTCCTGGGTGATCTCACCGTGAAGATCGTCGTGCTGGATGGTCGTACGCTGGCGCCGGAACGCGAGGCATGGTCGGGACTTGACCGCTTTGGCGAGCTCGTCTATCACGACGTCAGCATGCCCGACGAGGTTACCGCTCGCGCCGCGGGCGCAACGATCCTGGCGACGAACAAGACGCCGCTGGGCCAGGATCTTCTCGATTCCTTGCCTGAGCTGCGATTCATCACGGTGCTGGCGACCGGCTTTGACTGCGTGGACATCGCGGCGGCCCGACGGCGGGGCATTCCGGTCTCGAACGTGCCGGTGTATGGAACTGACACCGTCGCCCAGTACGTCTTCGCGCTGCTCTTGGAGATGTGCCACCACGTCGTGCTGCATGCCGAGGCCGTGAAGGCCGGCGAGTGGACGCGTCAGCCTGATTTTTCAATGCGGAAGACGCGGCTGCGGGAGCTGGTGGGCAAGACGATGGGCATCGTCGGCTATGGCCGGATCGGCCGTCGGACAGGAGAGCTTGCCCACGCGTTCGGCATGAACGTTCTGGCTTGCGGCCACGGAACAGCATCCGTGGTGGCCGACACGGCGGCGGTTCCGTGCCAGCTTGACGAGCTGTTCGCGCGCTCCGACGTCATAAGCCTGCACTGTCCGCTCACGCCCGAGACCGCCGGACTGGTGAACCGAGAGCGGCTGAAATTGGTGAAGTCAGACGCCTTCTTGATCAACACCGCCCGCGGCGGACTGATCGTCGAGGCAGACCTGGCCCAAGCCCTCAATACCGGCAGGCTCGCTGGCGCTGCGGTCGACGTCGTTTCCAACGAGCCGGTCCGGGCTGAAAACCCGCTCTTGGCCGCGAGGAATTGCCTGGTCACACCGCACATCGCCTGGGCCACCGACGAGGCGCGCGGCCGGCTCATGGAAACGACCGTCGCCAACGTGGCCGCGTTCCTGGCCGGAGCGCCCATTAACGTGGTCAATTGAGATGGCCATCAAGCGGCACGGCAGAGAGAACCTTCCTACTTTAGGTGCTGACCGCCTTGAAAGGAATCTCTCTTCTTCTACTGGACAAACGAGTAGAGAGCGGCAAGACTACCGCCGGGCATAACTATTTCTTTGTTCACTGCGGAGGCGAAGAATGCTCAAGAGGACACGGGGCCTTGTCGTGATGGTGCTCGGGATGGGTTTGCTGGGATTGAGTGTCAAGGCAACAGGTCAGGAGGGGCAAGCGATGAGTCCGACACCGGAACACGAGCTGCTGGGTCACTGCGTGGGCACATGGGACGCGACGATCAAGAGCTGGATGCAGGGCCCAGATACGGAGCCGTTGATTTCCCACGGCACGGAGGTCGTCAGACTGATGCCCGGCGGTCTCTGGGCTGTTGAAGAGTTCGAGGGAAAGTTCGGCGAGGCCCCATTTCACGGGCATGGCCAGTCCGGCTATGACCCGCTGAAGAAGAAATATGTGGGAACCTGGGTCGATTCCATGTCGCCGTCAATCATGATGATCGAGGGAGACTACGACCCGATCTCCAAGACGATGACCTCTTATGGCAAGGGTACAGAGCCGCGCTCGGGCAAGCCCTTCGAGGCCAAGATGACGACCGTGCACAAAGACAAGGATTCGCGGGTTTTCACGATGTTCATGAAATCGGACGAGACCAAGGGAGAATTCGTCAAGATGATGGAAATCTCCTACACCAGGCAAGCCAAGTGAGCGTCCCAGCACCGCTTTCACCGTGGCTCTTGGACCGTCAAACGCGATGCGCCGGCGATCAGCCAGTTGGTGATCGCGGCGCCGATGCGGCGGATGCCAAGCGAGAGCTGCTTTCCGGCCGGCCCGCCGAAGTGGAAAGCTAGCCACTCGATCAAGCGGGTGTTGAGCTCGGCAACCAGCCCGATCAAAGGATGAGCCTTGACCGTCTCGACGCCGCTGGCCACCTGAGCATACCGCGAGAACCTGGTCGTTCCGCCTGACTTGCAATAAATGGCGAAGTGCTCACAGTTAAATATGAGTAAATTGTAATGGTATGTTTTGCCGACCTCATCCAGTGCGGTCCGGACGACCAGGTCGGCCGGCACTGGCAAGAGGTCGGGGTAGGTCCAGTGCTGTGGGGTGCGGCCCTCGAGGAATTGTTCCCAGGTCAGCCGGTAGACGTGGTTGTCGTTGAGATAGTGGACGAGGGACTGTCTCACGCAGCTACTGCGGGAGTTGACAGTTCTTGGGTCAGGTCGGCGGGATCAGATTGAAGCAGCGTCCAGAAGTCGTAGGTGGGCAGTTCCAAACCC
>JBKQMU010000345.1:0-12650 GCA_052146555.1 Isosphaeraceae bacterium | reverse complement strand
TTTGCCCCGACGGCTGCGACGGATTGACGAGGACGCCAAGGCGCTGACGGCCAACGGTCACGACAGTGACGCAACCCTCCTCGCGGGTCACACAAGCGGTCGTTGAAATGTAGTCAAGACTTTCGCCAATAACTGGTGAAAGTCCTGAGTTCTTGGGCTCAACTCCGTAACTTGGGCTAGGAATCCGATTTCTCGGTGTGCCGCTTCCGCTGGCGTTCCAACGCTTCGGCGTAGAGCTTTTCCATTCGCGCCCGGTGTTCCGGGGCATCCTGACCGCAACAGCACCTCTCCTTGTCATCTGCCATCTTCGCCCTGAACTCCTCTCCACAGCCCGTTCGGCATCCGGCCGGGTGGCCGTGGTGGAGCGAAGCGACACCACAGGAATTCTGCCGCCTGGGCCCCAAGCCTTACTCACTGGGGCATTCTGCCCCAGCCACCCATCGGGACGGCTCACGTTGAGCCCGTGGGCTTCGAGCCGGCAAGCTGCGTGGCCGCCGGTTCACCTGAATCGATGGCCTGCTGATAGCGATCGCGCAACTGGCCCATGATCGCGCTCCAGCTCTGGGCCAAGGCGTAGGCGCGGGCAGCCCCGGACATCGCTTGCCTCCTCTGGGGGTCCGCGACCAGCGAGAGGACGGCCTCGGCAAATCGCGCCGGTGGATTGGTGTGCTCGACGAGCAGCCCGGTCGTTCCGTGCTGGACCGTGTCGCCCACGCCCCCAGCGCGGACGGCAACGACGGGCATCCCCGAGGCCATGGCCTCGAGAACGACATTGCCGAACGTCTCGGTCAGGCTGGAGAAGGCGAAGATATCGCCCGCTGCGTAATGGTCGGCCAGGTCTTGGCCCATCCGGTATCCGGCGAACTTGGCGATTGCGCCGAGCCGCCGCTCTAGGTCCTCCCGCGCGGGGCCGTCGCCCACGAAGAGAATCCGCGCATCCGGCCGCCTGGCGGCGACGATCGCCAGCGCCTCGGCCAGGTAAGAGACGTTCTTCTCGGGGGCAATCCGGCTCACGTAGCTGATGACCACGTCGTCCGGTCCCCAGCCCATCGCCTGGCGAACTTGCTGGCGCCCGGGCCGGTCGGGGCGGAAGAGGGTCGCGTCCACACCCCGAGGCCAAAGTGCAAGCCGCTCGAAGCCGAGCGTCTCCAGGCTCTTGATCGTGGTCATCGAAGGAACATAGGTTTCTCTCGTCCGGTTATGGAACCATCGCAGGTAGCGCCAAATTGTCCCTTCGGCCCAGCCCAGGCGATAGTGGTGGGTGTACTGGTCGAAATTGGTATGAAAACTCGAGACCGTCGCGATCTTGCGGGCTAATACGTGGCGCAGCACGCTCAGGCCAAGCGTCGCCTCGGTGGCGATGTGCACGATGTCGGGCCGGAAGCCGTCGATGGCCCGGCGCACACTTCCAAACGGCGGCAGCGGCAGATAGAGCTCTTTGTAGAAGGGAACGTTGACCGAGCGAACCAGGTGAACATCAGGCCGGCCGGCGGGCTCTCCATAGTTGGGGTGTATCAGCTGAACCAGGTCACCGCATGCGGTGAGATGGCCGACGAGCTCGCCCAACGTCCGTGATACGCCATTGACCTGTGGAAAATACGTTTCAGTAACCAAGCTCACGCGCATGGAACTTCTCAGGCCTCGTGCCAAATACGGAGTCATTCAGGGAAGCAATTCGACAATAGAGATGCTGCCCAGAACGCTCTGATCGATGACCAGGGGAACAGCCTCGTCAGGCCCTAGCACGTGGCAGTCGTTGTAGCCGAGGTCCTGTGGCTTCGTATAAACCTCGAGCCGGCGATCGACCAGATTCAAGATCCAGTAGGTCAGAATCCCACCTCTTGCATACGCCCTCAATTTTTCGCCCCGATCCCGCCCCAGACTGGCATCCGCGACCTCGATGACAAGGGCCACTTCGCCTGGCTCGGGGGGCCGACCTAATCGCACATATTGCCTGGATGAACCGCGCACGATCGCCAGATCAGGCTCGGGCTCGTCAAAGTCGGAAACACGTAGCGGGGACTCGAGCCGAAGATACCAGCCTGGAGGAATCAACTTCTCAATCGCCAGACGGGTCTCGGTGCACGCCGCGGAGTGCGGTTCGTTCTTGGTCATCTTTTGAAGGAGAAATCCGCTGAGCAACTCGACCCTGTCGTCTTCCGTCAGAATGCCGGCGTCGCCCATCCGCTCGTACTGATCGACGGAAAGACGGTAAGACCCGGCTTGGTGACCCAGTGTCGTGCTTGGGGCGATCGTGGCCATTTTCAGATTCCACGGCCAGCTTGACGGCCTGTGTTCGCGCTCATCAGAACTCGCTCGTCAAGCTTCCGCAAGACGCCGCATTCGGTCAACCCCGCGCTTGACGACCATCTCCGGATCGCACTTTCATCGATCGTAATCGAGAGTTCCAACGAGTGCGGCCCGCCCTATTGATTGATTCAGGGAAGCAATTCGGCAACCGAGATGCTACCAAGAATTGTCTCGTCAATGACCACCGACACAGCCTCGCCGGGCCCTAGCACCCGGCAGTCGTTGTAGCCGAGGTCCTGGGGCTTCGTATAAACCTCGAGCCGGCGATCAACCAGATTCAAAATCCAGTAGGTCGGAATCCCGCCCCTTGCGTACGCCCTCAGTTTTTCGCCCCGATCCCGCCCCAGACTGGCATCCGCGATCTCGACGACCATTGAGATTTCACGAGGCTCCGGGGGACGCTTGAGTGCCACGTAATCACGGCTCTTACCCCGCACCACCGCCAGATCCGGCTCGGGCTCGTCGAAGGGCGGAATGCGTACCGCCCCCTCTTGCTGAAGATGCCATCCGGACGGCAGCACTCGGAGCAACGCGTCACGAGTTTCAACGATTGCCGCGGTGTGAGGCTGCCCCTTCGTCATTTTTCGTACCAGGTCGCCGTCGAGCAGCTCAACCCTGTCATCTTCCGTCAGAATGCCGGCGTCGCCCATCCGCTCGTACTGATGGACGGAAAGACGGTAAGACCCGGCTCGGTGATCCAGTGGCGTACTTGGGGCGATCGTGGCCATCTTCAGAATCCGATACGCACCGCCTGATGGCGGCAATTCAGCGAAGCGCTGCCCCTGAGCGGTGGCCGGCGTACTGGGGCGTCGAAGACTTCGCCCCACCCACCCGACGCGGGACGCACGCCAAGGCCCCGGCCACAATCTCGACGATCAGCCCCGAAACTTAGTCTTGGGTCGCGCAGATGCAAGCTCGTGTAGCGTGTGCATGATGTTGTAGGCCGTCAGCTCGCAAAGGAGGTGGGTAACCTCCTCATGAAGCTTATCATTGAGCTCGGGCTCGACTTTCTTCATGAGCGCGACCAGCCGGGCCTCTTGTTCCTTGAGCTCATGGACATCGATCTTGCCGTCGGCCATCGCCTCCATGAAGCCGGAGAGACGGTGGGCATAGTCGTTGATCAGCGGGGCATCTTTCGATTCATCCAGCCAGTGGGTACGGCCGTGGGAATGTTTGTGGTCCTTGCTCATGGCATCGCCCTTTGGTTGTTGGGGTCGTCGTCGCTTCGGGTCAAGGGATCTTGAGGGTCAATCTTCGATCATTCGTTTGATCGTGGCGATTCGTTTTTGGAGTTTGGCGCGCTCGTCAGGCTGGGCCAGGCGTTTCTTCCAGTCGTCCGGCAGGAACGTCGTCGAGGTGCACTCGAGCACGGCTGCCAGCTCTTGCTTCTCCTTTTCCAATCCCTGGGCCGAGGGCACGAACTCGTCGATCGCCAGTTTCAGGTCGTCCGCGGTGACGGATTCGTGCCCCTGGATGAGGGCGTGCCGCTTGGCGATCAGGACGATGCTCTCGATATCGGCACCGCTGTAGTTCTTGGCCACCAGATCTGCGGGCAGGAAGTCGGGGTTGAGGTCGGCCTTGTTCTTCTTGCCCATAACCTTGAACATGAACCGCACCTCGGTCTCGTCGAGCGGGTTAAAAAGGGGCAAGTGCACCTCGGCGCGGCCTTGCCGCTTCAGGTCGATGGGCAAGAGGTCTGGCCGGCTCGTCAGTAGCATCCAGATCAGCTTTCCTCGATAGCGGGTGTCGCCCATCTGGCTGGCGATCATCGAGAAGACCCGGGCCGAAGTCCCCGAATCTCCGCCCGCTTCGCGGTTGCCCAAGGCGGCGTCGGCCTCGTCGATGACCACGACCACCGGCCCCATGGCGCGGAGGACCGTGAGAAGTTGCTCGAGGTTGCCCTCGGTCTCGCCCACGTACTTGGAGCGGAAGTTCTTGAGCTTGACGCACGGCACGCCGACCGAGCCGGCGAAACACTCGGCTAAGTACGTCTTGCCCGTGCCAACGGGTCCGCAGATGAGGTAGCCCATGGGGGCCGCGTCGAGCCGGCCCTTGGCCAGCAAGGCGGCATCGTCGATGAGGCGTTTTTGAACCCCTTCGTTGCCTACGAAGTCGTCGAGCGTATGGGACGGCTCGACGAACTCGACGAGCCCCCGTGCCTGCCGTTCGATCAAGCCCTTCTTGAGCACTTTCAGGCTGCCCGAATCGAGCTTGATCCCCGACTTCTCAGCCCGCGCCAGCAGCCGTTCGAGGCTCACGAGGCTCAGTCCGCTGGTCAGGTCGGCAAGCTGGGTTGGGGTGAAGTCGGTCAGGTTGCCGGGATGGCCGTCCCGGTTGTCGAACCAGGTTGCGAAAGCCTGGCGGAGGGAGGTGTCGGGCATCGGGATTTCGAGCGTGGCCACGTGCGGGCTGCCGACGAGCCGCTCGTTCAGCTCGGTCAGCCGGTCGCAGAGCATGCAGATCGCGATGTTGCTCCGCTTGATGTAAGGACTTTGCGCCCACGAGAGAAGCCGAACCAGCCGCGACCCCTGTGTGCCGGCCATCTGGCTGAGCTCGGAGGTTGGCATCAAGTACTGGGCGTGATCGAAGATCACCGCCACGTTGACTCGCCTGGCCGGGTCGTCTTCCATGACGTTCTTCTGGAAAAGCTGATCGAGAAGCGCGAGGATGGCGTCGGGGTCCTTGGGCCATGTCTTGGGTTCGCCAATCCGCTCCGAAACCGGGCTGAACATCTTCCGAAGCCGGTCGCGGCTGGTGCCTGCGGCCATCCGCAGGCCATAGCTGAGGTCATGGATCAGCACGATCTCCCAGGTTCCAAAGAGCTGGGTCGCCAGGAAATCGGCGACGGAGCCATAGGTTCCCGGCGTGCCCTCGTCCTGGCGGATCAAGTCGTGGACGTTGCCATGAAGGACGAACAGGCAGGTGGTTCCGGCGTAGTATTGGTCGGCGAATTCCCGGGCCCAGCCGGGAAACCACCTGGGGACGCCGCTGTCGCCTGGCAGCACTCCGGGGCTGGCTGGGACGCCAGGACTGGCGACGGCCACGGGAGACGAAATCGAGGCTGAGGCGGCCGGATCGGCCGCGGTATTCCCCTTCACCACGGGACGGTCTCCTGGTCTGTGCGACTGGTGTGTGCGACTGGAAGCCACGCGCACGAGGGTGGCGCCAGCCAGGGCCGGCGCCTCGGCGGATAACCCGTACGCTGCTTCGGATTGGACTTCGACTTTCCGGGCGCATGGCGGCAGAACGTGCACGAGTGGATCTGACCGGAAAGGCAGGCCTCCCCTTCAGACCTCGGGGATTGCTTCGAGAGTCTTCGTCGCCGGCCCCAGTTGCTTGGTCGATTGGGTGGCCGCCGGGGTCGCCAGTCCCATCTCCTTCTCGAATTCCTTGAGCGCGTCCTCGCCCATGGTCTTCTCGACGGCGATCTCGCGCTTGACGTCTTCGACGCCCTCGCCGGAGAGGTCGGCCGCCACGCGGACACGGCCGCGGTTCTTGTCGATCTGATCCTGGAGAACCTGTTCGGCCTGGCCGAAGTCCGTCGTGACGTTGAAATTGAACTGGTTGGCCAGTTGCGCCATTTCGGACTCGGCCCGGCTCATCTTGAGGTCGGCGTCGTACTTGGTGATCCTTTGCTTGACGTCCTCGAGCTTCTCAACGGCATGCTTGATCTTGAGCAGATTATTGCTATAAGCCTGCTCGTGCAGGGCGAGCTGCTTTTCGTTCTCCGCCTCGTCATCCCTGGCTCGCTTCAAATCCAGCGCGAACTTGGCCGCGGTCTCGCGATCGCCGGCGGTCAGGTAGGCCTTGATCTTGGCCTCCAGCGTGGCCACAACCTTGCGCTGGCCGTCCACCTGCCGCGTGACTCGCTCGACCAGGGCACGATACTGGGCCAGGCCCTCGCGCCCTTCCCGGAGCTGCTCAACCGATCGATCGTACTCGTACTGCATCTGAGCGATCGGATCGTAGCCGCTGAACCAGTTGCCCAGCTTGTTGAACTGTGCCGCGATGGCTTTCCAGATTCTTCCGAATATCATGGTTCACCTGTTCCCCGGGCAGTAAGTGAGTTCCTGACGTATGGGATATCGTAGTGAATTGCCTCGGCTTTTTCCATGCACCTATCGGCACGGTCGAGAGTGCACATTTCCGGCTGATTTGGCCTTCGTGGAAAGTTCGTCGGGCGCGTTTCACCAGCTCTGTTCAGTCGTCTCGCCCGACCAGGAGCCGGTTGCCGTGCCCGTAACGGCCTCGGGACCGCTCATGGATGGGGCCGATCCGGCCCTGGCGGCGACGCTGCTCAGGCCGCGGCCACCAGGTGAAGTTAGTGGCCCGCTGGTACGAATCAATGGACCGCCCATCGGAAAAGGCATCGAGCGGCGGCGGTTTGCCTCGGCGGTCATTTGCCGCCAGAACGCCTGCTGAACCGCGATCGCGTGAGCCTGGCGCACCTGCTGGATCGCCGCGCTCGCCGTCCGGATGGCCTGCTCGTAGTTCTGCGATCGGTAGAGCTGCTCGGCCTGGGTGACCTGGCTGTCGGGACTGAGTGTATTGAGTGTGACTCCCATCGAAAAGAAGGCACGGGCCCTGCGCAGGGTTCCGACTGCCTCCTGAATTTCCGCTTCGGCCTGGCGGGCAAGCCGGATGTCCTCACGTGCAAGTCGCTCCGAATGCGTCAAGTCCAGCGCGGCGCCGCGCAATTGCTCGAGCAACCGTGCCCACTCGCCTCCCGGTCCACTACTCTCGCGCTGGACTTGCTCAAGCGCGGTTGCGGCGGCTTGGTAATGCTGATTGGCGGCCAGCCGGTCCTCCTCGTGACCGGCCAGGAAGGCGCGCACTCTCTCGGCATCCTGGCGCACTTTGTCGAACGTGCCGGAAAGCTCCTGGTAAAGCCTCGCGTCGGTCTCGGCCTGGTTGCGGGCGATCGCATATTCCTCCAGGGCACGAGCCAGGAGCTGGCGAATGCGCGGCCAGTCGGGACGAGGCGCGGCGATGAGACTGCTGACTTGCCCGCGCGACTCTTCGGCAGCGGCCAGGGTGGCTCGGGCCATGGCGCCGGTCACTTGAGCGTTCTGGCTGAAGTACCTTGACGTCGCGTGGGCCTGTTCCTCCAGCGACCGCACCGCGGTCTGGCACTCCTGCCGCAGGGCCTTAAGTCCCGAGAGCCGCTCTCCCAGTGCCAACATGAGCCGATTGACCGCTTGCTGCTCCGCGGTGAGTTGCGCAAGCAGACGGGCGCCAACGAGATATTTCTGGGAGGCAGCATCGGAGGCGACCTCTTCGGCCTTACGGTCGAACGTCTCCAAGAGCGACCGCGCTTGCGCAAGATTGCCAGCAACGGCCTGCCACGACTCCGGCGCGAAGTCTCGTTTCAGCTCGGCCTCGAACGCTTCGTACTGACCGAGGGCCTCGCGTAACCTTTGCGTATCGCGGACGCGCTCTGGCTGATCCTTGGCGCACGCGTCCCTGGCCTTGAGCACCCCGTCGAGTGTCTGCTGCGACTGCTTGAGCTGGGTCTGCGCCTCCTGAAGCTGCTCCAGCGCCGTCTTGGCGTCCCCCTCGTGCACGGCCTTCCGCAGGCCTTCGAGCATCTGGAAAGTCAGGGCGATCGGGTGATCGGGGTCGCCGCCGTCCTCGTCCAGCCGCAGTCCCTCTCGGCGATGCTTGGCAACCAGCTCGGCGAGGCTCGAGAGCTCGGAGGAGATCTTACGGCCGTCGGCGTATCGCTCGAGAATCTGCTGCACCCGGTCCCTCAGCGTGACGGCTCGTTCCTGTGCCTGGTCAAGGGACTCGCGGGCACCGATCGGATCGGGCGTGAGGATCTCCCCGGCCGCCTCGGCCTGAGCGGCGATAGCGTCGATCTCGGGCTTGTACGGGACGGTCGGCAGGCCCTCCTTCTCGACGTGCTCGACCCTCTCATGGATTTCCTTCTGGCTTCCGGCCACGACCTCGGCCGACGACCGTGCGTTCTCGTGGGCCTGGTTGAGCCGGTCCATGCTCGCCACGCAGGCCTTGGATTGTTCCTCGATCTGCTCGAAGATATGGGAGTCGGAGACGAGCTTCTCGGCCTCTTTCAGTTTTTCGGTGCCCAGAGCCGAATCTTTCTGGGCCAGCGCCTGGGCCTTGTCGAGAGTGTCCATCACCTCCAGCCAGCGGTCCCAGAGGCCCGTCAGATGCGTCTGGGTTTCTTCGTAGAGGCTCAGAGTCGCGCCGGACATCGGCTCCTTGAAATCAGGATCTTGCTTGGGCAGCAGCTTGAGCCGCTCCTTGAGGGCGTCGAGCTTGTCCATCACGTCGACGGCCTTCTTCTTGAATTCCTTGATCTTCCCATCCACCGCGTTGCGCGTCCGGTGCCGGGCCAGCCAGATCAGCCCGGCGACGATCAGGCCAACCGCCACGAGCGACCCGATCAGGGCCAGGATGATATCGCGCTGCGAGGTCGACCCCGAGCCAGCAGGGGCCGGCTGGACCTGGTGGGCTGCCGAGCTCGCAGTGCCCAGCGTGCCGCTGGACTTGGAACTCGTGCCGCCGGCATTGGAAGTCGCGACGGCCGGCTCGGAGCTCGTCATGCCGGGCTTCACGCCTGCAATGCGGGCAGGAGGATCGGGAAAAAGCTCCGTGCCGGTCGAAACTGCCGCGGTCCGGCGATCGACCCGGGCGATCTCATTGTTGATGGCGGCCAGCAGGCTGGCCAGCGCCTGAGGGTATCTCTGCTCCTGGGCCAGGGGGATAAAGACGCGTCCGATCAGGTCGTCGACCTTGCCGCTTTTCAGTCCGAGGCGCTCGCTCAGCTCGGTACCGACGTGGACCTGGACCTTGCGGTCGTCGATGGCCGCCAAGGTGATGATCGAACGCTCGCGGTCCAGTTTCAGTCCCTTGCGATCGGCATCTTTGCTCCAGGCTTCCTTGAGTCTCTCCAGATAGTTGCGGGCGGAATCGGGACCCCGGCCGGCGGACTGGATCACGACGACGAAGTAGGTCTGCGGCGAGGCTCGTTCGAGCTGCTTGATCGCCGGAATCAGCGACTGATACTGATCCGGCACATCTTTCACATACACACGATCCCCCGTGTATTCGGGGATGGGCGTGGTCTCCTGAGCCGAGGCCAGGCTGCCTCGACCCAGAGCGACCCCGAAGAAGGCGACGAGAAAGAGGCAAAGCGTTCGAGCCCTCTGGTCCGCGATCATGGTTCGAGATTCCCCCCGGATGACGTCATTCTCATGCAGCGACGGGGTCCTCCTGACCGATTTGGATGCCTCTCTGCGCCACAAGGCGGGCGAGACCTATTCGCCGGCTGCCTCTGGGCACGCTCGCCCCATCGCACTTTTTCCACGAAGAGACTCGATCCGGCTTCGAGCCGGGTGCATTTGATGGACCAGATCATATCCTGACGAGGCGTTCTTCGCTATCATCTGGCGACGGCCCTGTGACTTTTGCACGTCTCGATCTGGCGCGGTCCCGCTATGCGGCCGAACTGGCTGCACACGACTTCTGGATGCTTCGCCATGGGAAAGAACCTTTGCCCCGGCGTTTCGCACTTGCGGGTTGCGGTGCTCACCGGCAAGACGTTATAGATTAAACTCCCACTTGTGTCGAAATTCCCCGCTTGGTGAAAGGCGCTTGCTGCTTTGGCTCTGAACATTCGCCGCATTGACTGTGCCAGCGATAACGCCTTGGCGGCCATTGCCGAGCTGAGGCGAGAACTGAGCCCTCGAGGGAATGTGACGAGCCCCGAGAGCCGGGCGCGGACGGTGGCGGCCTTCGGCGAGCCGCTTTCACCTGGACAGGTTGTCGAGAGGATCTGCGCCGACGTGGCCACTCGGGGCATGGCGGCGGTGCTGGACTACACCCGTCGCCTCGACGGAGTCGAGCTCGAGCCTGGTGCGGTGCGGGTTTCCGAGGCCGAGCTAGAAGCCGCCGGCCAGGCGGCCGAGGCCGGATACCTGGAAACCTTGGAGCGGGTTCGGGCCCGTATTCTGGCGTATCAGAAGGCGATTTTGAACCGGGACAGTCGCCTCGATCCGGCCTCGGGAATAACCCTGGGTTTGCGCTATCTGCCCCTGCGGCGGGTGGGCGTTTGCATTCCCGGAGGCGCGGCGGCTTATCCTTCGACGCTGCTCATGACGGTCGTCCCGGCCCAGGCGGCCGGCGTGGCCGAGATCGCCGTGGTCGTTCCGCCGACGCGACATGGCGGCTACAACACCCACGTGCTGGCGGCTTGCCACGCCTTGGGCGTCACCGAGGTCTACCGGATTGGCGGCGCCCAAGCCGTGGCCGCCCTGGCTTACGGCATCGATGGGCTGCCGGCGGTCGACAAGATTGTCGGCCCGGGAAACCTGTTCGTCGCGCTGGCCAAGAAGCAGGTCTATGGCGAGGTCGATATCGACAGCATGGCCGGCCCCAGCGAGGTCGTGCTGATCGCCGACGAGACGGCCCGTGCCGATTATCTTGCTGCCGACATGATCAGCCAGGCCGAGCATTCACCCGGCGCGAGTATCCTCCTTTCCTGGGACGCTGGCCTGGTCGATCGGGTCGGCCTCGCCTTGGACGAGCAGCTTCGCCTCCTGGGGCGTGGAGATCTCGCTCGCGATAGCCTGGAACGCTTCGGCGCCTTGATCCGGGTGCGCGACGAAGCCGAGGCGGTGCGGCTCTCCAACCTCTTTGCACCCGAGCATCTCCACGTATCGACCGCCGATCCCGAGCGGCTGCTGCCCCGGCTGACCGACGCCGGGGCGATTTTCCTGGGGCATGATTGCCCCGTGGCCGTGGGCGACTACGCGGCCGGGCCGTCGCACGTGCTGCCCACCGGAGGGACCGCCCGTTGGGCGTCGGGACTCTCGGCCAACGACTTCCTCAAGCGTTCCAGCGTGATCGCCGCAACGCGCGAAGGCCTTTCGGCGCTGGCCCCGGATATCCGCCGCCTCGCCGATATCGAGGGGCTTTCCGCTCATCGCCAGAGCGTGGACATTCGCCTCGTTGATTCTCCCCCACCCGTAACTTGAGGGAGCATGCGATCCAGAAACTCAGAAGCGCACAGCCATGAAGAGCGACGACGCGAAAAGCGCCACGCCCGGCGATCGAACTCGAGATGGGCTTCCCGAAACCGCGCTGTCGATCCGGCCGGCGGGACCCGACGACGCGGCCGCGATCGCGAACCTGGTTTACGAGCTGGCCGTCTATGAGAAACTGGAGCACGCGGTCAAAGGCACTGCCGACGACTTCCGCCGGCACCTCTTCGGCCCGGCCTCCTGCGCCGAGGCGATCATGGCGGAGATTGACGGCGAGCCAGTGGGGTTCGCCCTGGCCTTCCCCACATTTTCGACGTTTCAGTGCCAACCCGGGCTTTTTCTCGAGGATCTTTACGTGAAGCCCGAACATCGGGGTCGCGGCATCGGCAAGGCGATTGTGCGGACCTTGGCCCGGCAAGCCCGCGAGCGGGGCTACTTCAAGATGGAATGGGTGGTGCTGAACTGGAACGCGCCGGCGATCGCTTTTTACCGGTCGCTCGGAGCGCTGCCGCTTGATGAATGGACAGTCTATCAGATCCATGGCGGTCCGCTCGACCGCCTCGCCGCGCCGGACTCCAAAGGCTGAGCTGGAGCGATACACGCGAATGATGTCCTGGTTTCGTCCCCACATTCTGGAACTTGCCGGCTATGTTCCCGGCGAGCAGCCGCAGGGCGGCGGCTTCATCAAATTAAACACCAACGAGAACCCCTACCCCCCCTCGCCGCGAGTGACCCAGGCGCTGGCAGGCGTGCTTTCGGACCGGCTGCGGCTTTATCCCGACCCTCTGGCCACCGACTTCCGCCAGGTGGCGGCCGCACTTCACGGCGTCGAGCCCGACATGATGATCGCGGGCAACGGGTCTGACGACCTGCTGACAATCATCACCCGCGCATTTGTGGGACCCGGCGACCTGGCGGCCTATCCGACGCCCAGCTACCTGCTTTACTCGACGCTCATCCGCCTGCAAGACGGTCGCGAGCACCTCGTGCCTTTCTCGGCCAATTGGACACTCGATCCCGGGCTCTTGGCCAGCCCCGAGCTGAAGCTCGTCTACCTGGCCAACCCCAACAGTCCCTCCGGCACAGCAATGACGCCGGACCAGGTGGCCGAACTTGCGCAGGTGGTCACTTGCCCGCTGGTTGTCGACGAGGCCTATGCCGATTTTGCCGACGATCACTGCATCGGCCTGGTTCGAGACCACCCCAACGTCATCGTGACGCGATCGTTCAGCAAGGGATACAGCCTGGCCGGAATCCGTCTGGGATACCTCGTGGCGCACCCTGAAATCGTCGCCCAGCTTCTGAAGGTCAAAGATTCGTACAACTGCGACGCGC
>JBKQMU010000344.1:0-59070 GCA_052146555.1 Isosphaeraceae bacterium | reverse complement strand
CGATGGAATTCGGAGTAGCGCTCACACGAAAACGACAAGCCCATCGCAAGCGCCTTCAACAAAAGCCCTTAAATCCAGGAGTGAGGTCCCAAGTAGCCTCTCATCACGCTTGTTTCAGGTCTAGACCACCACCTCCACACCGCGTGGTCGATGCCTTCGTGTTCGATCAAACCGGTTACCGTGTCGTAAAATGATGGTAACGGCAAAGCGCCGGCTCCGCGCGACCGGGACTGGCGGTCCGGATTCGATGTGCGCGCTGAACGAGCGAACATGCCGCGTGGGCTCGTCCAAGGACCTGGCAATGTCCCAAAATGTCCCACCCTGGCGCAAAATTTCGCAGGAGAACTATAAGCAAAGTTAATAGTAACGCCTGGGCTGCGACAGCAAGAGGCTTTGAGCGATTCCTGATGCAGGCATCGGCCAGTCAATCCGGGATCAGTGCCTCAAGCACAAGTCGATGCACTTCTGTCATGGCCAGGCGATCGCCATCTTGCGGCCGTGGGCCATCGGCGATGAGAAGTGGCTTGTCCTCGAGCAGCGGTGCGGACAAGCCGTGGCTGCCGCGCACCAGCGTCGGGTCCAGCGGCACGACGTCGAAGAGGGTGCGGAAACCCAGCTTCTTTTGGACGAGTCGGCGGATGGCTCGCGCCTTGGCCCAGGGAAGGCCCGGGTCGAAGAAAAGTTCGCAGGGGTCGTAGCCTGGCTTGCGGTGAATGTCCACGGTGCGGGCAAAGTCGGGAGCCTGGCGATCGTCGAGCCAGTACGGATAGGCGAACCAGGAATCCGGATCGGATAAGATGACGAGCTCTCCCGATCGGGGATGGTCGAGCCCGACTTCCGCGCGCTGCGGCCCGGCCAGGACACGCGAAACTCCGGGCACCTCGCGGATCTGATCGCCGACGTCCTGAATCAACTCTTTCTGGGCGACATAAACGTGGGCAAGCTGATGATCGCAGACGGCGAAGGCTCGACTTGCAAACGTGTCGAGCATCTCGCCAAAGGGGCCCGGCCGGACCGACAGCAGATTGGCCTTACGGAGCAGGCGGTTGAGCAGGACCGGCCGGCTGACGTCACAATGGCCGTACTCGCTGACGACCCAGACGCGTGCGCCGGCTGCCTTGGCCTGCTCCAGCAGCGGCTCGCAGGCTGCGTCAAGCTCGCCGATCAACCGGGGCATGTCGCAGCGGCTCGGGCCGAAGCGCTGGGTGTCGTAGTCCAGGTGGGGCAGGTACACAAGCATTAAATCGGGGCGTTCCCGCGAGAGGATCCACGCGGCTGCCCGGGCGATCCACTGGGTGCACGGCAGGCCTGCGCCTGGGCCCCAGAAGGTGTGGAAGGGAAACTTGCCTAGCGCTCGCTCGAGCCGATCCGGCAGTCCTTCCGGCGTGCCGCTGATGCCGAAGACCTTGTTGCCGTCGGCTCCATAATGCGGCTTGGGGGTCAGGCTGATGTCGACGTCCGCCCCTTGATTGAACCACCAGAAGAGCTTGGCGGTCCGCAGCGCGCGGCCGCGGTCGCGGGCCATCCGGCGGGCGGCCGCGTAGACCGGTTCGGCCTGGAGCAAGAAGTTCGACTGTTGCCAGAAGCGAATCTCACCGGTCTCGCGGAAGAGCCAGCCGTTGGCGACAATGCCGTGGTCCCGAGGCGCCTTGCCGGTGAGCATGCTGGCCTGGGCCGAGCACGTGACCGCCGGTACGATCTCCTCCAGAGGGCTCACCCAGCCGGCTGTCGCGAGGGCTCGCAGCCGCGGAGCATGGGCAAGCCAGCGCGTCGTCAGTCCCACGGCATTGATCAACACGAGGGGCGGCGGAACTTTCATCTGAAAGCGGCTCGAGGATCTTACAAGGGTTTCAGCAACTTTTTCAAGGTAACAGGAAACGAGGTTGGAATGTCGAGCCGGCCGGGTGACGAATTACCGCCGTATTCTTACGTTCCCGGGGGTCCCTGGCCGCACCCGATCCGATCGGAGGCCGGGCATCTGTTCGGTCGAAGGCACGAGCCGGCTGCACCCATCGAGGCCGACCGCTGGGCCCAATCTCCGCTCTATCTTCGCGGCATCGAGCTTTTCAACGCGGGCTACTACTGGGAAGCTCACGAAACCTGGGAGCCGCTCTGGCATGCCCTCGGTCGACGGGGCACAACGGCTGCCCTGATCCAGGCCTTGATCAAGCTGGCGGCGGCGGGAGTGAAGATCCGGGAACGTAAGCCCCAGGGGGCGCGCACCCACGCCGCCCGCGCATCGCTGTTGCTGGAGCAGTCTCGCCAGCATTCAGGAAACGATCAGCTTGGCCTCGATCTAGGCCAGTGCATCGCCCGCTGTCAAGAAATCGTCAGCAACGTGCCAGACGATCCCCGAGAGCGTGACGCTCCTGTCTCCCGGGTGTTCGCCTTTGTGCTCGAGCCTCGCGAGCGGGAGTGACAGGCTCGATTCGGGCTTGCCGTCACCGCGCCGCCTGGCTGCGGGTGCGGATGGAACGGAGGGCCGCGGCGAGAACGGGATCGAGCTCGGGATCGCCGATGACGGCCTCCTCGAGAAGGTTTTCATCGCCTCCGCCGGCCGCGGGTTTGGCGGAGAGCCGGGTCTTGACCGGGATGTCGGGCGAGACCCCTTGCTCGCTGTAGGGGCGGTTTCGTGGTGAGTAGAACTTGGCGGTCGTCAGCTTCAGCCCAGCGGGCGCTGAGCGGAGCGAAAAGATGCTCTGGACCGAGCCTTTGCCGTAGGTCCGCTCACCGATGACAGTCGCCCGCTGATGATCCTGGAGCGCACCGGCGAGAATCTCGCTGGCGCTTGCGCTGTCATGGTCGACCAGAAGGGCCATGGGCATGCGCCATCGCGCTTTTCCACTGGCCCGCAAGATCTGGCTCTGGCCGGCAGCCCGGCCCCGCGTCGAGACGATCACTCCCTCGTCGAGGAACCGCTCGGCGATCTCCACGGCCACGTTCAGCAGGCCCCCCGGGTTGCCGCGCAGGTCCAGAATCAAGGTCGTCATGCCCATCGCCTCGAGGCCTGAGACGGCCTGGTCTAGCTCTTCGGTCGATGTCTTCTGGAACCCCGTGAGCTGAACGTAGCCGATGCCTTCGGCCGGATCGATGAGTTTGGCCCGGGTAATGCTTTCGACGTCGACGTGGCGGCGAACCAGGCGCAGGGCTTTCCGCTGTCCGTCACGCTGAAGAATTTCCAGGTCAATGCTCGTTCCTTCGGTTCCTTGAAGCCGGTTGGCGGCTTCGTCCAGACTCAGGCCGGAAACGGGCTGGCCGGCGACCTTGATGATCCGGTCACCGCTTTGCAGACCGGCTTCCCACGCCGGACCACCCCGGATCACTCCGACCAGGCGTAGACCCTTGGGATCGTTTTTCAACTCGATTCCCAGGCCAACAAAGTTGCCGTCGATCATGGCGTAGAGGTCTTCCAGCTTGTCCGGCGTCAAATAGCTGGTGAAGTCGTCGAGCGCGTCGCATGAGCCGCAGGTGAACTCCAGCAGCACGGGCGTCGGGGGCAGCTCGATGGCCTGGTGGGCAAGCTGGCATGTGTAGAGAACAAGCTGCACTGCGGCGTTGCGATCGGGCACGGAAAGCTGGCCCCTGAGCTTGCGCAATTGGTCGCGCAGCCAGTTGACCCGCTCGGGTGCGGCAGTGCCAACATTGGTCCGCAAGAACAGCGGGTCGCGCAGCGCCACTTCGAGGTTGTCCAGGCCATGCCGGACCAGGGGCTCCAGCGGGACCGGGTCGACGTAGTTCGTGAGGATGCGGTCGAGAACCTCGGTGTACAGGTCGATCGCCTGCTCGCGAGGCAGCCTCAGTAGGACGCCTCGAAAGCTGACATCCTGGTACCGGCGGATGAGTTTGAAGTGGAGCTCGCAGAGCCGGAGACGGCGGCCGAACTCCGCACGGCTGGGCCAGCGCTCCACGGCTTTGCGGTACATCTCGATCGCCCCGGTCCAGTTCCGCTGGCGTTCGTGGTCAAGCGCTTGCTCGAGGACCGCTTCGGGCTCATCGGCCTCGGTAGTGGCAGCAGCCTGCGTGGCTTTGGTCGCGGGAGGGTCGGAATCGATCGGGCTTGCCCAGACGACAGGGTGGGTCGTCCATGCCAGCATGGCCAAGCACAGGCAGGCCGCTGGCCAGGTTAAGAGGCGACGCATGGTCGACCATCCTCCCGCTGTGGGAGGGTGCGCCCAGGTTGGCCGTGCGTCTCTCGTTCGCTGGGGGCCGATTCAGTCTCCGGAAGGGCGAGCGCGCGGCCGGTCAGTTTCCGGTCCGGTGCCTGTCCTAGAAGCGGTAACCCAGTTGACCAAAAAGATTCACGTCCGCGCGCACCGCTCCGTCGTTGCTGTTCGATGTTGTCTTATACCAAGTAGCGGGGACGACAGACGGGAGAATTTGTCGAAAATTCACACCGACCCTCGCCGGTCCGGATCAGAGAGGGGTCTCCGCCAAGCTCTCTGCTCGTCCCGAATTATAACACACAGTCGAGACCCTAGCTTGAATTGAGGAAGCGGCAAATTGGTCGTCAGCAGGCCACGGAATGAGAGCAAATGAAAGAATCGCTCTTCTCCGCGATTCGCCGGTCGCCCGAGTGAGTGTGCCAGGATGCTTCTGGGTGCTCCCGGGTGGAATGGATTAACTCCGCCCGCCGGCGTCCTCGTCGATTGTGTACAGCCGGTCGGGCTTCAGGTCCTTGATCTCGGTCACCTTACCCGAAGGCAATATGGGGGCAACGCCGACCGGACCAGCCCGGTCAGGGCAAGTATCAGCACCTGATTCCTGGAGATTAATCCTGGCTCTCTCACGACCGGCCTGCTCCGGACCAGCCCGGGCTGGGGATTTGAAGAAGGCGTCCATTATTCAAGAAGCTGGGTGCTGGATTGTCGACGGCCAGCGCCGCAAGCGACTTCCGCGGTGCGGGTCGAGAGTAACTCCAATTGGTCTGGCGCTGAATGGCCTGTTAGACTGATACCAACCGCAGCGCGGTGATACGGAGAAACTCCGTCTCCTGATTTTACCCCGGGAAATGACATCCTCGAGCCATCCATTGGCGTGTGTGCAAACTGTCGCTGGGAGGTTAAACCTTGTTCGCTGGACCGATCATCGCTCGCGAGCTCTCGACCACTCCGCGGCCCTGGCGCTATTATCTGTGGCGGGCATCGTTTTCGAGTGCACTTTTTATCCTTCTTTGGACCGCCTGGCAGCTCATCATCGGCTGGCAGGACGTTCGAGAAGTTGGCGTGCTGGCGCGGTTTGGCAGCGTGCTCTACGGCCTTTTCGCGCTCTTGCAGCTCACGCTCATGCTCTTTTTCGCGCCCTTGTCGACGGCATCCGCGGTGGCCTACGAGAAAGATCGACGCACCTTCAACCTGCTGCTGATGACGAGCTTGAGCGACCTGGAGATCGTTCTGGGCAAGCTAATCGCCGGCCTTCTGAACATCTTGATCATCCTGGGAGCGAGCATGGGATTGCTCTCGCTCTGCGCACTTCTGGGGGGCATCTCTTTTGGTCAGGTCGCCAGCCTGTTCGCCGTCACGGCGGCCTCGGGCGCAGCCGGCGGGGCGATGGGCCTCTTAATTGCGCTTTGGCGCGACCGCACGTTTCAGTCGATCTCGCTGACCATTCTCATGGTGGTCTTCTCGGTGGCCGGGGTCGAACTCTTTTCGGTCACCTTTCCGACGGCCCAGTTCATGGGCGTCCCGATCAAGGAAGTTCTCAATCCGTACCGCGCGATGATCGCCGTGCTCTATCCGCGGTCGGACCAGATCACCGGAGTGGTGCGCACCTCGAGCCTGGTGTATATCGGCGTGCGGCTTTTCTTCGCCTCTTTGATCGTCGCCTTCGGCACCTGGAAATTACGCGTCTGGAACCCTGGCCGCAGCGAGCCGCGGGAAGCGGCGGACGAGGCCGAGACCGAGGTCGTGGAAACGCTGGCCGAACTTGACGAGGCCGAGGCGGAGGCCAACGTTCCCCTCGCCGTCGGCGTCAGCCGCATGGCTGCAGACGGCCCTCCGGGGGTTGTGCGGGGCAGTCGAAGTCCCGGCCGCGATTCCGGCGGCGCCCAGGGCGATCCTGTGCCGTTCGACGAGACGACCGGACCGACGACGGGCCTGCACGTCCCGCGGCGGACGCACCGGCGTGTGCCCGCGGCTCCGCGTCCTTACCGCAAGGCGTGGACCAACCCCATCCTCTGGCGCGAGCTCATGACCCGCGCTTACGGAACCAAGCCGCTGATCATCAAGGGATGTTACGTTCTTCTCTTTGCCCTGGGAGCGGGCTTCTTCCTCACCCTGGCGCAAGGCATGGAGAACCCGCTGGCCACGCAGCTCTGCCTGATCCCCGTCGGGCTCGCGATTCTGAGCCTGGTCTTGATCAACGCCCAGGGCGTCACGGCGCTGACCAGCGAGCGCGATACCGGCGCGCTTGATCTCTTGCTGGTGACCGAGCTTTCCCCAGGAGACTTCATCTACGGCAAGCTCTACGGCATCCTTTACAACGCCAAAGAGATGGTTCTCCTGCCGCTCTTGGCGGCGATCTTCCTGGGGTGGACCGGCAGGCTCTCCGGCGAGAACACCATCTTCTTCGTGATCGACTTCCTGCTCTTTTGCCATTTCGCGGCGATGCTGGGCCTGCACTCGGCCATCACCTACACCAGCAGTCGGACGGCGGTCGCCAACAGCCTGGGCACGATCTTTTTCCTGATGGTCGGCATCCTCATTTGCGCCTACTTGATCATCCAGAGCGATCAGGAATTCGGCCGCCAGTTGCTCAGCTTCATGATCTTCATCGGCGCGGGGAGCGTCGCGCTTTTCGGCTCGCTGGGAGCCAAGAACCCATCAAGGGCGATCGCGCTCGTCGCGCTTATGACGCCGTTTTGGACTTTCTACTGCATCATCAGCCTGATTCATGGCGACTTCCTCGCCGCCTTCCTCTTCAGCGCGGGAATCTACGGCTTTGCGCTCATGGCCATGCTCGTGCCCGCCGTGGGTGATTTCGATATCGCCCTGGGGCGCACCAGCGCGATCCAGGGATAAACGCGATTGCACAGAAGCGTGCACGATCACTGAGAACAGCAATGAGATCAGAAGATGTCCGTGAGTTTCTGAGACGCCAGCATTTTCAGCCTTTTCGTCTTACGCTTACAGACGGTCGGAACTATGACGTCATGCATCCCGAATTGGCCCTCCTTAGCCGTAATGTCGTTGCAGTCGGGCTAGTGCGGCCTGGAGCCCCGGAAGACGTGGCCGATCGCATCGTCCACGTGGACCTGCTCCACATCATGCAGATCGAGAACCTCGAAACGGCGCATCCTTCCGCTTCCTTCTGAGTCTTGATCGGTACGCACGGCCACAATAATAGAGCAACACGATGAGACCAGAAGACATTCAGAAGTTCTTGAGAAGTCGGCCGTTTCGGCCGTTTCGCCTGACACTTACAGACGGACGGACCTTCGAGGTCACGCATCCTGAGCTGGCGCTTGTAGGTCGCAGTTGGGTAGAGATTGGCCTGGCTCGGCCCGGAGACCCGGAAGGCGTGGCCGATCGTGCCGTCACCCTATCGTTGCTCCACATCATGCAGATCGAGAACCTCGAAACGGCGCATCCTTCCGCTTCCTCCTGAGTCTTGCGTCGAAGGCCTGGCGTCGACCCGTAAGGAAGAGCAAAAAGAGAGGGCCGGACTGGCGTCCGGCCTTTATTACGTTCAAAGATGCCCGGCGGGGATCGCTCTGCACGCGTCCTTCGCTCGAACGCGAGATTACGGGTTCGCCGCGGCAGCCTTCACGGGATTGGCCGCCAGATCTTTCGAGCCGAGGGTTAGGTAATCGCCGATGATCCGCACGACCTCGTCGTTGTAAAAATCGCTGGCCCAGACTTCCCGCTCGGCGTACTTCTTGTTTTTCTTGAGTTTCTTGGCCCCCTCCCCGTCGTTGTGCTCCGGGTCGTCCTCGTCGGGGGCGTAATCGGCCTTGAACTTGGTCTCATTCAGCGCGATTGAGTGCCGGGCCTTGCGCTCCAAGAATTGCTTGATGCGCTCGTCGAGCTTCTGAAACTTGGGGTCAGACTTACGGCGATTGGCTGAGCGATCGTTGAGAAGGGTCGCCAGCTCGGGTGAGACCTTGTGGTAATTGTCGTGCGCCAGTTCGGGTACCTTTTCGAACTTCAGCGCGTTGTCCATCTTGCCTTCGCCGAAATCCATGTAGTCGCGGATCGACGGCAAGTGGACATGCGGCGCGACGCCGTTGATCTGGGTGCTGTCGCCGTTGGCTCGGTAGAACTGCTGGATGGTCAGCTTGAGGGCGCCGCGGTTCTTCCGATCGCGGCGGCGAGTGTGATCGCCGATCTGGACGATGCTCTGAACCGTGCCCTTGCCGAAGGTGCTGGCATCGCCGACGACCAGGCCGCGGCCGTAATCCTTGATCACGCCGGCGAAGATCTCCGAGGCGCTGGCGGAAAGCTTGTTGATGAGTACGACCAGCGGGCCGTCCCAGGCCGTGCCCTCGTCGTCGTCATCCAGATGCCTGACACCGAAGACTTCCTTGACCTGGACGACAGGTCCGGTATCGATGAACAGTCCCGAGAGGGTCTTGGCCTCTTCGAGCAACCCGCCGCCATTATCGCGGAGATCGACGACTACCGCATCGACGTCGCTGGCCTTGAAGTCGCTGAGGATTTTGCGGCAGTCCGAGGTCGCACTAACGGCATTGGGTTCACCCCGCAGCAGGGCCATCGTGTCGCCGTAGAAGGCCGGGAGGTTGATGATGCCGATCTTCAGCTCTTTGCCGTTGATCTTGGTCTGCAGGATCTTGGACTTGGCATGCTGCTCCGTCAGCTCGATCCGCTCGCGTGTCAGCTCGAAGATCTTCCGCTCCTTGCTCTCCGCCGGCTGAACGATCAACCGGACCTTGGTGCCGCGAGGGCCTCGAATGAACCGGACCACATCGCTGAGCTTCTTTTCGACCAGGTCGATCTCCTCGCCGTTTTCTTTCTGGATGCCAACGATCTTGTCTTCCGGCTGAAGCCGTCCATCCTTGTCGGCCGCCATGCCGGGCACGATCTCGGTGACCACTGCATAACCGTCTTCAGACCGGAGTGACGCCCCGATGCCCTCGAGCGAGAGGTGAAGCTGCTGGTTGAGCATGTCTTCCAGGTTCTTGGCGCTCAGATAGGACGAATGGGGATCGAAGGTCGTGGTCAAGCTTGATAGGTAAACCTCCAAAAGCTCGCTGGAGTCGAACTGGTGGAACATCCGGTTCCGATCCTTGTACCGGACGGAGAGCTTGTGGATCGCCTCGGCCTCGTCGGTCTTGTCGGCTCGGAGCTGGAGAAGATCGAGCTTGATCTTCTTGCGCCATCGCTCATCGGCTTCTTTCTTGTCGACCGGATAGTCGAGCTTGTCCGGATCGTCGGTCAAGTATTCGTCGGTCGTGAAGTCGACCTTCTGCTTGAGCAGCTCCATGATTGTCTGGTAGCGCTCGTCGGCCCGCTGAAGGAACCGTTCGAAGACGCGGCGGGCAAAATCGATGTTGCCGTCGCGGATCTGGTCGTCGAGCGTCGTGGCCTCCTTCTTGAATCCCTCGATATCGCCCTTCAAGAAATAGAACTTTTGAGGGTCGAGATCCTTGAGGAACTTGTTGCACCACTTGACGGCGATCTCGTCATCGATCACGGGTCGAGCCATGTGCCCCTGCTCGAGCAAATTAACCACGGTTTTCGCCGTTTCCTGGTCCTCATTGGTCGGAACGGGCGCCTGGGCGCCCACGACGACCGCCATGAGAGCCAGTATGGCGACTAGCGCGAGCGGACGTAATGCAAGACGGGGCATAAAGTTCGGTTCCTGAATCGAAGAGCCTGCGGTCGAGGTGAATAAGGCAATCCATTAAAGGCATCTTAGCCCCGAAACCCGTGTTGGACAAGGTCGTACGCGAGCGCCGTTGGGCGGTCCACTGTCGTGGGCCGGAAAGCCCCGGTCTACTCGAGAGAGGGGCTGGCACACTTCGGGAAACCTGAGCGGCTTGCAATTGGGCTGAAGATTGCGCGCGGGCGATCCGATCAATGAGACGAGGAACTAGTCGAGCACCCGCGCACCATCACCGTGAGCCCCCCACCATGAATCGCCAGGTCGTACCAAGCATGATCCTGAGCGTGCTGATCGTGTGTTGCTTCTCGGTCTTGCTCCACGAGAATGACGACTCTCGCGTCCCCACGAACAGAGTCCGAGCGGGGATAGGCAGAAGTCCGGGGCCAATCTCACCCTCCGGGGCCGCGATCAAGAGTTCCTCGTTACGGCCGGCAAGATCGTCGGAACCGGGAGGGCAAGGCCGGCGTGCGGCGGTATCGGGTTCCAGCCGCGGTACGAAAGTCGACCCCAGCGGCGAGCAGGCACGTTCCTTGCAGGCCGAGACTTCGGACCAGCAGAGTGGAGTGCTGACGCGGGCCGCGGCGCGGCACGGCGATCCGGGACGAAGTGTGCCTGCCACGGGTTCGCTTCCGGAAGAGGCTTCGCGGCGAGTGATCTTGCCGCGAGAGGCGGAGGAGCCTCATTGATCGAAATCCGCCGCTGCGCGGGAAACCTCGAAAATTGGGGCTCTAATTACAGCGCGCTACGGAAGTAGACGACGTCGCCATCCTTGACGATGTAGTCTTTTCCTTCGAGACGCTGGAGGTGCCGGGCCTTCGCTTCCTTGAGCGTACCGGCTTTGTGAAGCTCGTCAAAAGCGGTGACCTCAGCGCGGACGAAGCCCTTGGCCAAGTCGGTGTGGATTTTGCCAGCGGCGTCGACGGCCGTAGCACCCCGCTCCAGGTTCCAGCCCCGAACCTCCGGCTCGCCGGCCGTGAAGAAGGTGATGATGCCCACGGCGTCGTAGGCAGCGCGGATAATTCGGTCGCGACCAAGTTCGGTGACTTGCAGGTCGGCCATGAACGCGGCGCACTCCTGCGGGTCGAGTGCGGCGAGGTCAAGCTCGAGCTTGGCGTCGATGGCCAGTGCAGCAGGGGCCCGGTCGCGCAAGGCATCGGGGATGGTCTGGCCCTGAACCGTGTTGAGCACGACGATCTGCGGCTTGTCGGTCAGGAGACCAAACGAGCGGAGTGGCTTTTTCTCGTCGGCGAAGAGGCCCAGGGAGGCGACGAACTTCCCTTCCTCGAGCGTCATCTGAATTCGTTTGACCAGGGCCAGCTCCTTTTCCTGCTGCTCCCAGTCAGGTCGGTGTTTCTTGACGCTGGCTTCGAGCCGCTCGGCCCGGTTCGTGACCACGCTCAAATCAGCAAAGAGCATTTCGTCGTGAAATGCGGCCAACTCCGTGGCCGGATCGCCGCCGGCGAAGCCGGCAAGGACGACAAGCAGCGCGTCTCCTTCGCGAATCAAGGCCAGCCGCTGAGGATTGTCGCCGTGGGTTCCAGGGAGGAGTCCGGGCGTGTCGAGGAACTCGACCGTAGCCGGTGTGACCTTCTTGGGGTTATGCAGAGTGGCCAGGAAATCGAGCCGAGAATCGGCCAGGACGGCGACGCCCACCTGGCCAGAATGCACCTTGGCTGGGTCGGATGCCGTTCCGGTTAAGAGTTGAAAGAGGGTGCTCTTGCCGCTGCCTGCGAAACCGACGAGTCCGACACGCATGCCAAGAGAGTCCTTTGAGAGAGGCCGCTGGAATATCGAAGAGCCTGGAAAGCCGACGAGCGGTCTATTGGTCCGGGTTTGTGCTGAGCTGTCGCTCGAGCAGGTCGAGGTCCCCCTCAAGCTCTCTTAGGGTTTCCGGATCGAGTTGGTGGTGTCCGAACCGGACCTGGTAATACGCATCGACGATCTTGGGAGGGACACTGGCGGCCCCATCGGTCGGTTCCCTGCGGCCGGTAAGGAAGCGGGAAGCCCGGACGGCAAACTCCTTTTGCGTCTCCACCGCCGCGCGCGAAAGCTCGTAGGTCTCAAGCATTTGGGCCATCCGGCGGTAGAAGAGGATCCCGGCGGATGGTCCCGAGGCTTCGTCGGTCGGCCCTCGCCACCAGCACAAAAGCCGCTTGCCCGCCCAGGCCAACAGCTTTCCGAGGACCGCCAGGGGAAAGAGCACAAGAAAGGTGACGAGAAACCCCTTGATGCTGATGAACGAGCTGATGCTCTGGAACCGAAAGAGCCTCTTGAAGACGCTTTTGGTCCAGCCCCAGATCGTGGCATAGCTGTCACGCACCTTCTGCGCGGTCAGTCGGATGGGAGCGTACAAGAGCCGGTTCTGCCGCGCTGAGTCGTAACCCAAAATGTAGAATACCCAGATGTGACGGATAATGTCCGTGAAGGGACGGACGGTCGAGGCAACGCCGCCAACCTGAGCGACCGACTCGTCGCGGTCCGCGGCGGGTGTCGGATCCAAAGTGATCCAGAGAGCGAGGTCACCCCCGTCCTTGCCCACGCTTGCAACCTTGCCGACATAGGCCTCAACCCAGCTATGGGCGTGCTTCTGGCGCACATTCATCGACCCAGTCACCTGGTTCCAGTCGCCCCCTTTGAACCCGTTGACCAGCCGCGAAGGGATGCCGACTGAGCGCAAGAGGAGTGCAAGCGCGCTGGCGAAGTACTCGCAATGCCCCATCTTCCGCTTGATCAAGAAGTCCTCGACCGGGTCCAGCCCGGGATCGACCACGTTCATCTCGAGAGTGTACCTGAACTCGCCGGAATCGCGCAAGTAAGCTTCCAGCGCCCGGGCCCGGGCGGTGAGAGCCTCGATTCCTTGGCCGGGAACCTTCTCCAACAGCGGCAGGGCGAAGTCACGCAGCCGCCCCTTGAGCGGCTCGGGAAAGGCCAGGTAGCTTTTCAGGCGAACTTCGTGCGGCACCTCCTCGCTTTCCTGAGGAGCGTTCTGGTCGGTGTCGGAGAGCACCTCGTAGTCGTAGCCCCCCCGCGAATCGGACTTGAAGATCGTGCCGTCGAGCGGATTGAGGAAGGGGGCAAGGCGTGAGACGGATGACAGATCGAGCACGGGCCGCAGCGCAAAGAGGGTCGGAGCGTCGCTCGGCTCGAGCTTGACGATCTGGCGGATCACCGTGCGCCGGCTAGCGCCGCTGTTGGGAACGGGCTTGAGACTGACGACCGTGTTCGTTATCCGCTCGGACGAGCGGTGCCACCGTCCATTCTTGTACCCGATCAGAGTGACTCCGCGGAAGAGAGGTTCGCTTGGCGGCTGGATGGGCCGCCGCTTCTCGTCGGTGAACTCAACGCTCATGACAACACTATCGTTCTCGAGAATCTCGCCTAGCTGGCCCAGCTTCACCTCGTTGTCGAAGCCGGCTAAGTGCTTGGTAGTCGTGACGGGGGACCGCGATCGCGTCGCCCCCGCCTGGCGGGGAAGCAACAGGAAGAAGAACCCTCCGGAGACAAGCGTCAAGGCGAGGACGCGCAGTGTCGCGGCGAGGTAAGGTATGTTGAAGAGCCCGCGGTACGGGCGGTCAGTTTCCGGCACGACGACCGCTTTGCCCGACGATGGCGAACTGCGGAACCGGCGGATCTCGCGTTCCAGGAAGAAGAGCCCCAGCACCCAGACAGCGAGCATGGCCCAGGCGAATATCCAAACGCCCACCATGTCTCCTAAGTTGGTTACCGAGCCGATCAGGACTTCGGTCAGTCCCGCCAGGAAAAGGAACCAATCGTCTTCCGAGGTTTTGGGCAGGAAGTACTTAATCAGGTGCAAGCAGATCAGCCAGTGCCCCAAGTGGCGGATCAGTTGAGTCTCATCGGACATGTACTCCCAGAGCAACAAGCCGATCGTCCCTAGGCCCAAAACGTTCGCTAGGTCGCGCGGCAGCCCCCAACGTGGGTTCCGATCGACGCTCAGGTAGGCGATGAGCCCCGCCACGGAAAGGATCAGCGGGACGAACTGGTCGATCCGCGAGCCGGGCGCTCCGCCACACATGATCGTCGCGGCGACCGACAGCATGATGTAAAAGCTGGCTCGATAGGTCTGGGTGCTGCTCACGGTCGTACCTCTTCCGCAGTTGCGCGGCGGTCTCACGATTTGGCGCTCTTGCCGCTTCCGCAGTTGCGCGGCGGCCTCACGATTTGGCGCTCTTGCCGCCCGTGGATTCCACGCCCCGGCGCCTTTCTTCCTGGGAGGAGAGCCGCTCTTGCTCGGTGCTGGAGAGCCGCTGCTCGATCAGTTCTCGGGATGCCGATCCGACATCCTGCACGAGCTCGGAAAGCTCGCCGGCGGCGGCATTGAGTACGATGGACCGGCCCAGCAAGGCGCGGGCCGAGGCGCCGCCGAGACGCATGGATCGCTCTGCCTCCTCGGCCAGGTTGACCGGCCGGGTCGAGACGATGCAGAGCAGCGATCCTCGAACCGAAGTCGCAGGCAAGGCGTCGAGGAGCTCGGCAAGGGTTCCCTCGGTCGCCGGGCGGAGCACGGCTAATTGCTCGAGCAGCTCGTGCAGCAGCTTGACGGATGCCTGGCCGTGGCAGACCTCAGGCGTGGCGCCGGTCCAGCCCAAAATCAACCGCCTTCCTTGGCGGCGGCACGACTCGAGGCATACCGTGGCCGCAAACGAGATCGCCTGCTCCAGCGTCTCACGCAACTCCGGGGCGACCTTGGTGCGCGGCAACCAGGGGTCGATCAGAAGCGCCAGGTCTTGCTCGTTCTGTTGTTCAAACTCCTTGACCATCAGCTCGCCCCGGCGGGCCGAGGTTCGCCAGTGAATCCGCCGCGGGCTGTCCCCCGGGCGGTAATCGCGCAGTCCGTGGTATTCTTCCTGCTGCGACGAGCGGTCATGCCGCTTGCCCACGCGGTGCTCGCTTGATTGCCTTTGGAGTTGAAACCAGCGCCGCGTCAGCCGCCCGATCCTGGGGTAAACCACGATCACTTGCTCGAGAGGAATCGTGACCCGTCGTTCCACCAGTCCAAACGGCGCGCGAGTTCCCAGATCGAGGTTGCGGAAGTGGTACTTGCCCCGCCGGGGAGTGGGGCCTTGCCACCGTAAGCGGGCGCGGTCTTGGGCCGGCACCCTCGGAAAGAACACCCGCGGCGTGATGGCCGCACCCGTCGTGGAGCGGTCCACCGGAACCAGCGAGTCTTCCATGAACAGGGCCAAGGCTGCGGTCCACCGCCGGCCGTTTTCAAGGGTGTAATCGACGACCAGAGGGTCGCCCGAGAACACGTAGGATGGGACCCGGCGGATCACGCTCAACCGCCGCAAGAGCGCGCGGCCGCCAAGCCAGGAGGCCAGAAACGGGCCGGCGGCCAGCGTCGAGACCAGGAGAATCAGGTTCACCTGTTGCCAGAGCCCCGCGCCTAAGAGCACGACCATGACGACGAAATAGCCCGAGCCTTCTCGCGTCAGAATGGTGCGCTCGGTGGGTACTAGCGCGCTGAGCAGGCCATGCGCAATGCGCCCGACCAAGCTTCTTGACCGCGGCGAGCGGCTTTTCTCCTCGACGTTCATCCCTGGTGGCCCTTTGCTGAGCTGATCCGATCGCCGGTTGCTTTCCTGCACCAGGCCAGGCCCGATTGTCAGCTCGGCACCTTCGCGCGGTCCACGATATCGCGCACGATGGCCTCGGCTGCCCCGAACTCGCCAGCCTGCAGAAACGACTTGCCCAGCACGCGGTGCGCCAGCACCGGGACGGCCAGCGTTTTGATGTCGTCGGGGATCACGAAATCCCGGCCTGAAACCAAAGCCAGGCTCTGCGCAGCGCGATAAAGGGTCAGTGCGCCCCGCGTGCTCACACCGACGTGAAGATCCTCGCTGCGCCGCGACATGTGCACGATATCGAGCAAATAGTCAGTGATCGCACCGTCGACCCGAATCTGGCGGACGCCATGCTGGAGCCGACGAACGTCGCTGGCCCCGAGCACCGGGCTGAGCGACTCGACTGGCTCTCCGCCACGGTGAGTGGAAAGGACCTTGCGCTCCTCCGAGCGGATCGGATAGCCCATCCGCAGGCGGATCATGAACCGGTCGAGCTGGCTCTCCGGAAGCACGTAGGTCCCCTCGAATTCGTAGGGGTTCTGCGTGGCTATCACGATGAAGGGAGGATCGAGAGGATACGTCTTTCCCTCCACCGAGACCTGGCAATCGCTCATGGCCTCCAGTAGCGCGCTTTGGGTTCGCGGCGTGGTACGATTGATCTCGTCGGCTAAGACCACGTGGGAAAAAAGCGGACCGGGCTTGAAAACGAACTCGCCGCTGGGCCCGTGGTAGACGCTCGAGCCCAGGACATCGGAGGGGAGCAGGTCGGGAGTAAACTGGATTCGCCGGAACGAACAGTCGATACTGGCGGCCAGGGCTCGTGCCAGCAGGGTTTTGCCCACGCCCGGCACGTCTTCGATCAAAACGTGTCCTTCGGCCAGAAGCGCGACGACCGCGAGCTTTATGACCTCGCTTTTGCCGAGCACCACCAGGCCAACGTTGTCGAGGAGCCGGTTCGACAGGCTCAAGAGATCGCTGCGAATCTCGGCAGCCGCTTCCATTGTCTGTGGTGAATTCATGCCTTTGTGCTCGACCTTGGTTTCGTCATCCCCGGTCGGGGTGTCAAGGAATTCGTAGTATAGACTATGGACACATCGAATCCAACGCGGACGCGGACGCATCCGGCGGGATGCCATCAGGGTGCCACCGGCGAAGCCGCCGCGCTTCCGCCCTGGCCGGGACGTCATCGTGAGTGTGCCTGACGGCATCGTTTTCCTGGCTGGCCGGCTGGGCTCCCTCGACGATGGCTGGCCACTGGCGGCCCTGGTCGACCGCCTCGACCACAGAGCCGTGCGCTGCCGGATCGTCTGTCTTTCCCGGGGACGCTGGCCGGAGGGCGACCCCCGCGTGCTCGAGCTTCCCGCCCTGGGAAACCGCTGGCTCAGGCCCCTGGCCATCCGCCGTCTCCGGCTCGAGCGGCAGCTCGAGGACGTTTGCCTTCTGCACATCTTGCACGACGAGTTGGCCGCGGCCGGATTGGCTCTGGCCGAGGCGCTTGCTATTCCTTACCTTCTGACAGTCGACGACTTCGCGACCCTGGATCACGGGCTTATGCTGAGCCGCCGCTACTTCCGCGGCCTCGTCGCGACCGCCGCGGAATTGGCCGCAGACTTCGTCGATGCCCTGGACTTTCCTGCCGCAATGATCAGCTTGGTCGCGCCGGGCATCAGCGATCCGCCAGGCTGTGATCGGACGACTCGCGGCAACATCCCTGTCGTTGGCGCAGCCGGCGTACCCCGGACCGGTTCCGGTTTCTCGTGCTTCCTCGAGGCGGCCGGGAAGGTCATCGCGTCAGGCCGTGACACCGAGTTCCTCATCGCCAGCCAGGGCAAGGGCCTCTACGAACTGCGCCGGCAGGCTCAGTCGCTACGCATCGCCGATCGGGTCACCGTGGCCGATTTCACAACCCTCAGCGAGCGATTCTACGGCGCGCTCGATGTCTATTGCCAGCCGTCGCTCGTGCCCTGTACGGGGCGAACCCTGACCTTGGCCCTGGCCGAGGCCGTGCCCAGCGTGGCAAGCCGCGTGCGAGGGCTGGAAAGCTTGATCGACCACGGCCGATCGGGCCTGCTCGTCCCGCCGGGCGATTCGCAAGCCCTGGCCGCAGGCTTGATCGAGCTACTCGACGACCGAGACGAAGCCAAGCGGCTGGGCCTGTTTGCCCAGGAGACGATCTTGGACCGCTTCAACCTCGATCGCCAGGCCGGTTTGCTCATCGATCTCTATCGAGACTGCCTCGGTGCGGCCTCGCCTTCGGCATGGGAGCCACGGCCGTTGTAGGGCTCGCTGACCGGTCAATGTCGCGCTCGCTGTGCGGGCCATCCGCGACGGTCTGCGGAGCGGCTTGGCCCGGCTGAGGCGGCTCAGGTCGGACCCTTCTCATCTATCGGGCTGGAGTTGGCGGGCAGGTCGTTGGAAGGTACGTTGACCTCGGTCCACGACGTGCCGTCGACCTCCTGTCGCAAGAGCAAATAGATGGACGTGGCCGCCGTCCAGAAATAGGCATACACCCAACTGCGAACAAGCAGGCCCACCACGCTTTTCCAGAACATAGGCAGCGACCAGCCCGCCCGCGCCAACGGTGGCTGCCAGACGCCGTCGGCAAGTCCCGCGAGACTGCCTTCCGGGGCCAAGAGCCCCGCGCCCCAGCCAGCCAGGTAGAGCACGCCGGCCGCCAGCAAAAAGGCAACGAGCGCTCCGGGAATGCCCAGCAGCCAGGCGACGGCCGCGTAGCCGGTGCACTTCACGGGCCGCTGGCCCAGGTACCCCAGCGAGCGACTCATCGCATCGAGCATGTCATCGGCTTCGGTCGCGATCGAGGCAATCATGAGGGGCCAGGCAGCGATCAGGCAGAAAAGCCAGATCACCATCGAGAAAGCCAGCAACAAAGGTACGAAGAAGAGGCTGCCGCCGACGACTCTGCCCAGAACGCCGGGAAGACGGAAAAACAACCCGAACCCTGCGCAGAGAATCGTGCAGATCCCCAGGACCAAGAGCGGCCAGAGCGGAGTCGCCAGCAGCGACCAGCCATTTCGGATCGCGAAGCGAAGCGCTGTAATCGGTCCCGGCTTTGGCTTCCCGGAAACATCGACCACCGCGAGCCGGCAGATCGCCCCTCCCGCCAAGCCCCAGACGGCCAAGGCCCAGAACAAGGCCAGTAACACGTGCACGAGCCAGGCCGTCCCCATGCCCGACCGGAACAAGGACAAGAGTGGAACCGCAAGCACCCGGGCCGGTTCGATCACCCGCCAGGCGGCCATTCGCAGCGCTTCCCAGACGGAGACGCCGGCCGCCGTGAGCCATCCTCCGGTCTCGCCCGGGTCCGTCTCCAGCAGGCTTGCGGTCACGGTCCGCGAGTCCGGGAAAGAGCGGTCCAGCAAGCCCCAGCCAGCCCGAAGGAAGATCAAACCAAGCGCCGCGAAGAGAAGCTTCCGGTAATCGAAGGCCGATCGGACGGCGTGCGGAAGCAGGTGCCAGGGGGGCCTCACGCGGTGGGCCGAAATGGACTCATGACCACTTGGCTCCGTCGCCATTTCAAATCTCCTCCTTGAACGCTCAAACATTCTTACCGGCATCATGGCACCACGCAAGAGAGCACGACGGCGTGTGGGTTGGGCCTCACCGTGCACGCTCCGGTAGCCGCCGGCAAGAGCAAGGTCTGGCCGAACTCGAGCCTGGACGGAGCGCGAGGGTCTCTCCCTGCGCGCTGAAGCGTCGCGGCTCCTTCCAGACACATGACAATCGTGAAGCGGTCGGCAAGGCCCAGGGCGATCGGAGCACTGAGCGTCCATCGCTCGAGTGCGAAGTACGGACACGAAGAGAGCTGCTCGCGAAGATTGCCTTCGGCAGTCGACTCAGACTCGGGTACCACCACGCCCACCGGCCCGCGCGCAAAGTCGATGGATTCCATGGACTCTCGAATGTGAAGCTGGCGGGGATGACCGTCGGGGCCAACGCGTCCCCAGTCATACACCCGAAAGGTCGCGTCGGACATCTGCTGGATCTCAGCCAGCAAGACCCCCGCGCCGATCGCGTGGACCGTTCCGGCGCTTACCATGATGCAGTCGCCGGGCCGGGCGGGAAAACGGTGCAAGAGGGGCTCGACCTTGCCGGTCACAATGGCTACGGCGAACTGCTCGCGAGTGACCCCCTCCTTGAGCCCCGCGTAGATCAAGCTGCCCGGTTCGGCCGCCACGATCACCCAGGTTTCGGTCTTGCCGCTGTCGCCAGCCAATCGCTGGCCTTGCTCGTCATTGGGGTGCACCTGGACCGAGAGAGTCTCACGGGCATCGATGAACTTCACCAGCAAGGGAAACGGTCCGCCGCGATCAAACCCTGGACCCAGGAGTTCGCGCCCTCGGTTCTGAACCAGAGTGCGGAGGCTCGTCCCGGCCATCTCTCCCTCACAGACCACGCTCACCGCGTCGCGATAATCGGCGATCTCCCAGCTTTCAGCATAATCGGCCTCACCGCCGATCGGCTTGTGCAGTAACGTTCCCAGCCGGCGACCACCCCAAATCAGCCGGCGAAGGATCGGTTCAAAACGGAGGGGACCGAGAGACGAAACAACCATCAACGTCCTCCTGGTGAATACGACGTCCGATACCTCCAGCACTTCGCCCGCCCAGGCCTGCAACCAGGGATAACTCTTTTACCGCCAGTCTTCGCCGCCTGTCCACTAGACGTCGTCAGAAGATCCCTCTCTCACTCGTGCAATCAGTTCTGCCGGTGAGAGTACGGGAATCGGGCTCAGCGGGAACCCTTTGGGGTCACGAGTCACAATGGCATCAAGGGAGGCCGCGACAGCACAGGCCACTTGAAGATCGTCCTCGAAGTCGGACCCTCCAAAGGCGTAGGCGGTCTCCAGTTCATCACTCGTCACGGCAACGACCCGCAACTCGTCGAGGCACCTGCGCACAATGTTCCGAGCGTTCTCCGGATTGGTAAGCCTTCGGCTGATGTAGTGAACGTCGGTGATCGAAGACGCGAACACGTAGACCGATGCTCCATCCAATTGAGCTACGGGTGCGTGGGCTGAAACAACGATCGTAACGTCAGCCGGGGTCGTCCGAAAGGCGTACGGAGGCATTGTCGGCTGGCGCGTCAATCGGCAACAACGGGCGGGCGGTCGTTGACCTAGTGGTTACGATGAAGAACACGCTCGTATAGAATCCAAGCAGCCAATGCGTAATCAAGGGGTCCGTCGAGGCCACGAAGGCGACGAAGAAGAACACGTCCTTCCCGATTGCGAAAGGGCCATGGGCACCGGGCTGGATCAGCCTGTCCCATTGCTGCGCGACGAGGAGTGGGTCCACCCGGCCGATGTCGAACTTGCATTCGTCGGGCAGGCGGTGACGGAAAGCGTGTGCGAAGAGCCCCTTGGTCACCATGGTGAGCGCTCGATTCAGTTGGCGCACGTCCAAGGGTATGGCCGGGAGCTCGCCGAGATAGATGCCACCCGGCGTGTGCACCTCCTCCCATTGCATCCGGGCCGCGACGTCGCGCCATAATAGCGAGCGATTGTTGCGGACTGACCGGCGCACCTGTCCCTCGAGCACGGCCCCTGCCGTGGCATTCTCGTAGCTCCATAGATCCGCGGTGAGGACATCGCGGAGGTAGGTGTCCAGGTCTCCTTTGCACCGGTTGCAGTGGAGACAGGCCGGTACGATGATCACGTTGGGCGGAAGATGACCGGGGAAAAGAGCTCTTGGGATGACGTGGTCCCGGGTGCATGGTCCGTCGTGGCCGCAATACACGCACTGCTCCGCGGGTCTGCGCCCTTGCCTTCGGGTCTTTGTCTTGGGTGCCATACGAAATCTTCATGAGGGGGAAACTACTGCAAACACATCTCTATTATACCTCACATGGCCGTCAGTGAAACTTCGTCGAAACGCTGGAACTTGAACGTCACTAGGGACTTCAACTTCTCGGCGTGAGTGGTTGAAAGACCGCCGAGAGCCTCTTGCAGTTCCTAGGACACCATACCCACTCCTTGCAGTTAAACCTGGTGTCCCCGTTAACGATGTGCCGCCACAGGAGCTGTCCTCGGCATGGCATGCAGCAAGGCTGACGCACAGCAGCCATGCGATCAATTCCCGCATGGCCCGATTCCCTCCCCAGCCGGACCCGTGGGCAAGCCCAACGGGATCAGCCCGAGGACCTCGGCTCGAATCTCGGAAGAGCCCGCCTGCTCTGGGGGCTGTCGATGACCATTGCTCCACGCATCTCATTGCCATCCATCGACACTCCCTGAGGATCCCCTTTGCTGTTTCTTCTCCGGCGCCGGTGTGACGCTAACTGACAATCCTTTGGCCCGAGAATTACCTTTGTATCGCTTCCCATCCAAGACGATCGACTTCGCAGGGAGCGTCCACAGTGCCCAAAAGGCTTCCATTTCGGCAGTCCGGCATTCTTCGCGACTCGCGTTGGGGTTAGCGGTAACCTCTTCCCAACGTCGGATCAGCCATATGGCATTTTTCCTTATGGACTTTTCTCTCTCGTCGCTGGTCCTCAGGCCTGTATGGCAGCCGAACACTGGATTTTGCACGTGCGTAGAGCTGCCATGCGGCATAATGAGTTTCTTGCCACACTTGAGGCAGGGTGCGGACGTTCGCGGTTCATCAGAAGTATAGTGAAACTCGGATCCGCAGTATGGGCACGGAAATCTTCGCTCTTGTCCCATCGCGGTGCGCTCCTGGCAAGCCTCTTTCTCGCCCCAACTTGTGGTGATTACCTTTGCGGCGGGCGGCTTGGCGTGTTCGCCGGTACCATCCAGATTACCCGTCGCTTGCATTCGTCCGGGAGTCTGCCCTGGGGCCCCGCGATCAAGGCGAGATCAGGGGCTTGGACGGGAAAAGTGGGCAGGGCGTGGTCATGGGGGCGTTGATCTGATCGTAAGTCAATACACCCGACTGGATTCGAACCAGTAACCTTCGGTTCCGTAGGACGAGAGAGGCCATCCCGGCTGGCTTGCCAGATTCCTTCGGCGTCCGCAATCCACTCACTACGCTCCAAGAGTATGTCAAGCACTACGTTTGTATCAATGAGAACTTTCACCTTAAATGCTTCTTTATCAGTTCTTCCTCGAGAATTTTTCGGCACTCCTCATCCGACGGAGCCGGGGAGTCGGTCTTCAGCAGTCCGACCAAGTTCTTCAGCGACCGGGCACCAGGCTGTTCTGGGGCTGACGGACCTTCGAGTGATTCCAAAATTCGCCGCGCCAGGGTAACCCTCTGGGAATGGGACCAGGTGCTCACACGATCCATAACTTCACTGACTGCATCATGTTCCGCGGCGCTCATCGCGACATCCCCCTCCGCCGCATCCCCCAAAGGTCATCGTCTTGGGCGCTTACGTCTCCCTTCATCGTCGCTTTGATTCTACCAAAAGCTGTGCCGGCTGAGGCACCCGTGATCAGATGTCGCACGAACCGAGATCACGAGGGGACTCGATAGCATCAGCGACACCGACGATGCGGTCTCGACCTTTGTGCTACCCGGTCCGAGAGAGAAGCTTACTGGAAATGCCTTCTTCGGTCGTGCTATGATTTTACCGAAAGGAACGCCCCCGCTTTTCCGGCTGTCCCGGTGAAGCCGAAAAGCGGTGCCGCCTGCAAGGGTTCCGGCCTCGGGACTGGCCGTCGCAGCCCGCGTCTCCTCCTCAACCCGCCGTTTCCGGCGATCTTCAACGGCACGGTACGCTTGGTCCACATCCATGCCCAGCGACAGAGATCTTTTCCTCGAAGAGCAGCAGATGGTCACGATGAGCTTTGGCGAGCACATCGAGGAGCTGCGCGTTCGTTTGATCCTGGCCCTTATCGGGCTGGCCGTCGGCGTGCTCGTGGCGTTCATTCCTCCCCTGGACCTGGGGAGACGCGTCATGGAGAGCATGGAGGCGCCGGCCAAGACAGCGCTTCGCGATTTCTACGCGGCCGAATACGCCAAGATGACCCAGGCGGCCGAGGCGGCCAAGGCGGTTTCTCCCACGATGACGGCCTTGATTCCGGCCGCCGAATTTGCCGCTGCCATCCGGACGGTCTTTCCAGGCGCCCAATTGCCATCGGCCGATGACCTCAAGGGCAAGATAATTTCCTTCCCCCTTCAGTACGTTCAGTCGTCGCTCATCGAGGCGACACGGACGGCAACCTACCAGATCGACCAGTCGGTGATCTCACTTGCGCCCCTGGAGACGATCACGATCTTCTTCATGGTCTGCATGGTAACCGGGCTGGTGCTGGCCAGTCCTTGGGTTTTCTATCAGGCGTGGGCGTTTGTCGCGGCCGGCCTGTACCGGCACGAGCGGCATTACGTGAAGAAATATTTGCCCATCTCGCTGGGGCTCTTCCTGGGCGGAGTCTTTCTTTGCTACGACTTCGTCTTGCCGATCACTCTGGGTTTCTTGCTCGAGTTCAACGTCTGGCTGGGCGTCGCCCCGACCTTGCGGCTCAGCGAGTGGATGAGCTTCGCGACCATCTTGCCCCTGGTCTTCGGCATCGCCTTTCAGACGCCCCTGGTCATGCTCTTCCTGGAGCGGATCGGCATCTTGACCATCGACGACTTCAAGGCCAAGCGGAAGATCGCGATCCTGATCATCACGATCGCCGCTGCCGTCCTCACCCCCGGGCAGGACCCTTTCAGCATGACCTTGCTGGCCGTGCCGATGATCTTGCTGTACGAGCTGGGTATCCTCCTGATCGGCCGTTCGGGCAAGCGTCCGCTTCCGGCCTGAGCCGTCCGACGGCTTGCGAATACCGCGAGCACGGCTTACCTTACAGTGGCGGCTAGAGATCTCGACGACGCGACGTCTCGTCGGATCGATCACGGGCAGTCCAGCGAGTCCATTCAAAGGCATGGAACAGGTCTCCATCGGCTTGATCGGACTGGGCACGGTTGGAACGGGCGTGGCCCGGATCTTGACCGAGCACGCCGACCGCATCGCGAGGCGCGCGGGCAAGCGCATCGTCTGGAAATGGGCCGTCGTCCGCGACCCCTCCCGATCGCGTGAAGTCAGCCTTGAAGGCGTGCACGTCACGACGGATGTGAAGCGGCTGATCGAGGATCCGGAAGTTGAGATCGTCATCGAGGCCATGGGAGGCATCCACCCGGCGCTCTCGATGGTGCTGGACTCTTTGGCCTCCGGCAAGCACGTGGTCACGGCCAACAAGGCGCTCCTGGCCGAGGAAGGCTCACGCATCTTCGAGGCGGCTCGGGCTGCCGGCCGGGCCGTCGCCTTCGAGGCGAGCGTTGGCGGCGGCATCCCCATCATCCAGGCTTTGGCCGTGGGACTGGCGGCCAACCAGATTCAGAACGTGGCAGCGATCCTCAACGGCACCTGCAACTACATCTTGACCAAGATGACGCTCGAAGGGCTCGCCTATGCCGAAGCCCTGGCGCAAGCCCAGGCGCTGGGCTACGCCGAGGCTGACCCCACACTCGATGTCAACGGCACGGACACCGCGCACAAGCTCGCCATCCTCGCCCAGCTTGCCTTTCAGACCACCGTCACGACGGACCAGATCGCACGCCAGGGGATCGACCGGCTCCAGCTCGCCGATCTGAAGTATGCCGCCGAGCTGGGCTACGCGGTCAAGCTGCTGGCCCTGGCGAAGCTCTCGAAAGCGGGGCTGGAGCTGCGCGTGGCGCCGACATTGGTTCGGCGTGGAACTCCGCTGGCCGAGGTCCGCGGTCCGTACAATGCCATCCGCGCCGTCGGCGACGCCGTGGGCGACACGTTCTTTTACGGCCGGGGCGCGGGCATGATGCCGACGGCCTCCGCCATGGTCGGCGACCTGATCGACGTGGTCACCGGCCGGGCCGAATTGACCTCGCGCGTGCTGGGGCTCTGGTCTGAGCCGGCCCAGCCGCTACGGCAGACTCCGGCCCAGGAGATCAGGAGCCGTTACTACCTGCGATTCGCGATCGCCGACCGTCCTGGCGTGCTGGCCACCTTGGCGGCGATCTTGGGTGAGCATCAGATCAGCATCGCCAGCGTCATCCAGCACGATCCCGGCGACGACGCCCTGGACGACTCGGTGCCGCTGGTCATCATGACGCACCTGGCCACGCAGGCCGAGCTGCACGCGGCCATAGCCAAAATCGACCGGCTCGACGTGGTCCGTGCCCCCAGCATGTGCCTGGGAGTCGAAGACTGACGCCACCGCGGCACCACGCCGCGCGGCAAGCAAAGTCAACGCAAGCAATGGCGACGCAAGCAACGGCGACGCAAGCAAAGGTAACGCAAGCAACGGCAAGCCGAGACCAGAGGTCCTCATGACAGCCCGATATGTCATCGTGATTCCCGATGGCGCCGCTGACGAGCCGCACTCAAGCCTCGCGGGCAAGACGGCCCTCCAGGCCGCCCGACTGCCGGCGATGGACCGCGTGGCGCAAATGGGGATCGTCGGCCGCTCGCGCAACGTCCCCGACCGGTTCCTGCCGGCTAGCGACGTCGCCACGCTCTCCCTTTTCGGCTACGACCCGGAACGCTACTACACCGGCCGGGCGCCCCTGGAGGCCGCGGCCATGGGCGTCGTGCTTGGGCCCGATGACTGGGCGGTTCGCTGCAACCTGATCACCCTCGAAGAGGGGCGGCTGGCCGATTTCACCGCCGGCCACATCACCAGCGAAGAAGGCAAGCTCCTCTTGCAGTCGCTCCAGGCCCGCCTAGGCTGGCCCGGAGTCGAGTTCCTGGCGGGCGTCAGCTATCGCAACTTACTCATCGAACGCGGCCAGCCCGGCCGTCCGCGATTTTCAGACGAGACGCTCACCAACCCGCCCCACGACCACCCCGACGAACCGGCCGCTGAACACTTGCCCCGGGGCCCGGGCGCTGAGCACCTCTGTGCGCTCATGGACGCAGCCGAGTCCGTGCTGGCCGAGCATCCCGTCAACAACGCCCGACGGGCCGCCGGCAAGCGTCCTGCCAATGCCATCTGGCTCTGGGGCCAGGGCAAGGCCCCTGCCGTGCCCAAATTTGAGGACCAGCACAGCCTGAAAGGAGCCATCATTTCGGCGGTCGACCTGGTGCGTGGCGTGGGCATGCTCGCCGGCTGGTCCCGCATCGACGTCCCCGGCGCCACGGGATATCTCGACACCGATTACGCGGCCAAGGGGCGCCACGCCATCGCGGCCCTGTCGGACCACGACATCGTTTGCGTGCACGTCGAGGCGCCCGATGAGGCCAGCCACGAAGGCCGCTCGGGCGCCAAGGTCCAGGCCATCGAGCGTATCGATGAACACATCGTCGCGCCGGTGCTCGAGGCACTCCAGGGCTATCAAGCCTGGCGCATCTTGATCTCGCCGGATCACTCGACCTTGCTTCGCACCAAGGCGCACGATCGGGCCCCGGTAGCCTGGACAATGGCCGGGACGGGGCTTCCCGCCTCGGGACTCGCCTACGATGAGATCACCGCCCGGGACGGCGGCGGGCCGTTCTTCGATCGCGGCTTCCAGCTCATGGAGAAGTTCCTCGACTTGAAGTGGAACGGGAGCGGGGCATAGGCCCGGTTCCTTTGAACCTAATGCACATGGCTCCAAGCGAATCGTCCGTCACTCATGAGACCAACCCTCATGACATCTCCGCTGATCCCAGCCGGGTAAACGGAAGAGAATCCATGCGGTCCCGTAGTGGAGGCATGGGACCCATCGGAGCTGCAGAAGAACTCGACCGCCGTCCCCGTGCGAATACAGACGAGTCGCGGCAGGTACTGGGACGCAAAGACTTGAATCGACCTGGAAGCGGCGAGCTGACACCGCGCCTCGACTTACCCCGACACAGTCGGTTCGGCAGCCGCCTTCATCGGCACCGTCGCCGTGGAGCTCGATTCATGACGTCGGGTTGATGCCTCACGTGCAGGGGCGACTCGGTTGTCAACCGTCAGCCAGACTGGATCGGGGGGGATCTCGCCGCCTTCAAGGACCCACACCTGGCCGTCCCAAATAAACCCATGATCGGGGTACATCGACTTGCACGGTGCGTTGTGAGGGGTTTCAGTGAAGGCACCTCGGATTGGTCGTGGCGGGCCATCACCCTCAAAAGAGAGCCGCCTCGCGGTGTTCAGCATGACGGCCTCGATGCCGTAACCGAAAACACGGCAGCTAAGGACGAAGATGGGGATGCTCAGGGCCCAGGAGTCGCTCTTCAGAACGGCGGCCGAGATCAGACCCATCGGGCCGAACTTGTCGGCGGCCTCGGCAACCAGCAAGGCGTAGGCCGGGTCGTCATGCCATTGGCTGATCTCACGAAATGTCGTGCGACTGCCGGCCAGGTTGAACTGGTTGGTGCGGTTGATCAGCTCGGTGACACGCTGGAGGTCAGACCGAGCCGCCTTGCGGAGCGTCACGCGAATCTCAAGGCCGGTGAAGAGCGCCTCCTGGTCCTCGGTGCCGATCTCGGAGACGAAGCTGTCACGGGCTTGGCGCTCGTGGTAGAGCTGGGTGCGGTCGCCTTCGGTCTGCTCCGGGAGCATCGCGGCCCAGGCCTGGAGCAGTCGCCAGCTTCGCTCGGAGGTCGCGTCGAGCAGCCGAATCTCGGGCAGTGCCGAGCCGACCAGTTCAAGCTGATCGCCGCGGTCGTCAATAAACACATAGTCTTTGTACTTGAGGTTCAGGTTCTCTCGGATCCGCTTCATGTTGGTAATCTTGGAGTCCCAGTTGACCTGCAGGTCGACGAAGTCGGACTCCTTCAACAATCCGCCGTTCCACTGGACGTTTCTGGGGTCGTTCTTGGAGTTGACGGCCAGGACGATTCCCTTCGCCTTGAGCTCTTGAAGGATGCGCTGACGGTCGAGGTAGGGGATGACGGCCCCTTCCCCGATCACGCCATCCCAGAGAGTATTGTCGAGGTCGCACACCACGAGCTTGCGACCCGCCAGGCTCACATGCGCGGCGATGAGGTCGCGGTAAACCCCGGAGAGAGCCAGGCCCAGGACAGCGGGATGCTGGAGGTCCGAGTCGTAGAACTTCCGCCCCAGGTCGTCCTCGGAGTGGCGGGTGAGCAGCTCCATCTCGTCGATTAAGAACAGGTGCTCGTACGACATCGTATTAAGCTGGGTAATGGCCGCGGCCACGCGCCGATTGACCAAGTCGCGGGCAATGCGTCGGCTCCTCCGGGTTAAGACCGTCTTGAGACGCTCCCTCAAAGTGCCGTCGTGGCGGCGAACCATGGCCGTGTTGTGCACGAAGACGGGACACTCAAAGCGGCTGGCCAGGATTCTGAGGGTGGACTCAACGTCGGACATCACTTCGTACGCGGTGGCGCAAATGCGGTTGGTGCCGGCCAGACAAGAATTGGCCCGGAAGAACTGGCTGAGTGCAGGGGAAAATTCGTAGGTAAAGGGGCTGTAAAAAATCAGGTCGAATGGGCGCGACGACAGGGTCTTCAACTCGTTACGAAGGATGGGCCCATTCTTCGAGACGGCGAACGAAAAGTCTAGGCCGATGCCATCCTCAAGGCACTGCACCGTCAGGAACGCCTGAATATCGAGGTAGAGGCAGTCGCCAACCAGGAGCACCTTGAGAGTGGTCGCAGACTCACCCAGAACCACCCGGGATATGTCCTGGAGCTCATGACGGAGCCGAGCTTGCTGGGACGAAGTCAGCTCGGCTCCTATCACTTTCAGGATTGCCTGCTCATCGTGCTCGAGCAGGTTTCGCGCCCGCTCTTGCCTCTGCTCGCGGTTCTCGTCGCCGTGGTGAAGCTGTTTAAGCTTCTCGCCGATGTATAAGTGTTTGTAGGTTTCGTCGCCCGTGCGGAGGTAGAGCCTCAGGTAGTCGACGAAGGCATAGATCTCGCGCCTTAGGAAGTCATCACGGTCGGGGCCGCTCTTGATCTGACTGGCGTACTTCTCCCAACCGGCGATGCCACCTACGAGCTCCTGCGAGAGGGCATGCCGATTGGCGAGGAGGGCCGCGCTTAAGGCAGTGTCTCTGGGCCAGTTCACCCCCTGGCCGGCTGCCCGATCACCTTTCGCGGTGTCCGAGATGCTCTCTGTGGTCATAAGGGAATCCTGCGAGTTGGCCGGCGAATCTCCGGAGTTGCTACGGGGCTCCCATCAAGGCTTCGGGCGGACCAAATAAGCAGACTCGACGCAGGCTCAAAGCGGTTCGGCGTTAATCTCGGCATTCTAATGATAATAGCTGATTGTTGGCCACGTTGTAAAGTGCGAAAAAGTTCAGTCTGCTTCCGGTTTCTCAGCGAGGTGAAGAGCTAACACGGTGGGGCCGATCCAAACACCCGGGCGGAGATCGGCTCCATTCTCGCAGGCTTGCCCACGCTAGGTGCCGGTGTGATAATATCGTTGCGTCCAGTTGCGAAACTAGGGACCTTGTAATGACCACTACCCTCCAGTCTCAGGACTCCGCGTCTGCGCCGTCTGACTTCTATCGAATGACCGTCGAGGACTACGAGCGAATTGCCGCTGCGGGTATTCTTGCCGATTCCCGGGTCGAGCTGATCGATGGCTACCTGGTGCGGAAGATGACCAAGAAGCCGAGGCACGTGATCGTCACCGAGCGACTGAGGCGCTTGCTCGAGCCGATGGTGCCATCGGGATGGCACATTCGCCAGGAGCAGCCTATCCGCATTCCCGATTTCGACGAGCCCGATCCAGACGTCGTTGTCGTCCGCGGGAACCTCGAGGATTACGCGAGCCGCCATCCGGGTCCCGGCGATGTCGGCTTGCTCATCGAAGTCGCCGAGGCCAGCCTTCCGCGTGACCAGCATCAAAAACTGGCCGCCTACGCTCGCGCGTGCGTTCCGGTTTACTGGGTGGTGAACATGGTCGATGACCGCGCCCAAGTTTACTCCGCGCCAGATCCGGGCACTGGCAAGTATAGAAACCGCGACGACTTTGTGCAGCCAGACCGCGTGCCGATCTCAATTGGCGGCCACGAACTGGGTGAGCTCGAAGTCGGCGCTCTCCTTGGCCTGCGATGAGTTCTATCGACGGTGTGATGAAACTTCAGTCCAGGAAGCAAGAGTCACGGGCCAAATCTCGATATGAAACCGGATTGGATTCACGCCATCGTTTCTCGTGGCCATCGCGTCACATTCCCATCCACGGTCCGGTGACGAAGTCGCCTTCGAAGACCGTGGCCAGGACGGGTTCTTCGGACCTGAGGATGAGGTGATAGGGGTCGGCGTCGGATCGGTCCGGCAACCCCACGATTGCCAGATCGGCCGACTTTCCGGGGCGAAGGCTGCCGGTGATGGTCTCGGCGCGGAGGGCCCAAGCGCCAAAGAGCGTGGCCATGGTCAGTAGCAGCTCTCCTGAGAGCGTCGCGTCGCGACGGTGGAGGAAGCGAAGCTCGTCGAGGACGCTCAAGCTGGGACTTGAGGCAAGACTGTCGGTACCCAGGCAGACGACCACCCCTTTCTCGAGCAGGCCGCGATAGGGATGCGGGTCATGGCCGAACCGGGCGTGGGTGCGTGGGCAGAAGGCGACGGCCACGCGATGGCCGTTGGGAGCGGCCTCGGGGCGAAGCTGCCAGAATTCCGAGGGGTCGAAGTAGGTCCCATGGGCGATCAGCCAGTCGGCGTTGCGCAGCTCTCCTCTGCGCACGTAATCGGCCGGGCTCGGGCCGATTGGCTCCCAGTCGTCGTCCCAGGCGCCCAGTTCTTCCAGAAACTCGCGCAGGGGGCCGTCGCGGTACTCGAGTAGGCGCAGCTCCTCGGGCATCTCGGCCAAGTGTGTCGAGAGCGGTAGGCGGCTGCCGGCGGCCTTATGGTAAAGCCAATCGGACGTGCTGTACGGAGCATGCGGGCTGAGCCCCGGCCGAGCGCAGGCGGCGACCTGCGCCTCGGGCCGAATCGTCGCCAGCCAGTTCCAGGCGGCGTCGCTGGTCTGCAGTCCGCGATGCCGCTTCAGACCGATCAGCTCGGCGAAGACGACAGCGCGAATCGCCGTGCCAGCGATCTGGTCCCACGAGAGGCCGGCGGTCGTGATGTCGCCGATGAGGGTCGTACCCGCGGCGATGCAGGCCGCGAGGTTCTCGCCGACGGTCCGCCTGAGCGTCTCTTCCGACCGGCTGCGCCGGGTGTCGACGACCCTGCGCAGCCAGGCGACCTCGTTTTCCACGGTGGTCTGGACGGCCTGGGCGGTGGGCGTCATGGATGTCGTGGCGTCCAGGCTGGCCAGTTCCAGATGGGTGTGCGCGTTGACGAGCCCTGGCATGATTGCGACGTTCCCCAGGTCGAGATCGCCCGCGCGCTCACGCGCTGGGCCGACCCAGCCGATCCGCCCTTGCTGGAGCACGACCACTCCGTCCTCGATGGGCGGTCCCTCGACGGGGAAGACATACCGGGCCTGGAGGATCAGAGTGTCTCGTCTCATTTTTTTTCCTGTGGCCGGCGACCTTGAACCGGGGCTTCGTTTTTCGGTGGAGTGGTGCGGCGAATCGTAAAACGCCCGCGCGATGAAGACCTTACCACTCGCCTGGCCGGTTCGGGCCGGTTCCCCCCCTGCCCTGCTCTGCCGGCCCCGCTCCGCGCTCTGCCCGCATGATGGTTTCAGACGGCAGCGGGCACAGCCAGCGGGTCGTCTTCCCCGCGGTCAGGTCGGTCGAACTTCCAATAGTTTCAGACGGTAGCGGGCACAGCCAGCGGGTCGTCTTCCCCGCGGTCAGGTCGGTCGAACTTCCAGAGGTAATAGAAAAGAAGCATCGAGCAAACCAGGCTGAGCGCCAGCCAGAAACCATGGTAGAGCCCCTCCGCCGGGTTGCGGAAAAGCCACGACGACAGTCCGGCCGACTCAAGGCCGCCGACCCACCGTCCTTGGGTCAGAGCCAGCGCATTATTGAGGAAATGGAAGAGGATGCCCGGCACGATGCTCCGGCTGCGGACCGCGAGCAGTCCCAGAACGATACCCAGTAGCGCGGCGTTGAAGAGCTGCTGAAAGAGGCTCAGGAGCACGTGCAGGAACCCGAACATGAGCGCCGAGAGCAAGATCGCCGAGCGAGTCCGGCGCTGGTGTTCCAGTCCCGAAAGGATGAACCCACGGAAGGCGAACTCCTCGCAAATAGCCGGTAAGAGGGCAAAAACCCCGATAGTGACCCAGAGCTCAGGCGATTGCGAGATCACCTGGGCCAGTGATTCCTTGATCAGCGACGAGATGGGAAACCAGGTCTCCACCAGGTGGCCAAGCTGGCGGACCAGGGGGTTAATGACCACGGCCAGAGCGATGGCAAAGGCCAGGTAGCGAGGCGCTGGCCATCGCAAGCGTAAGGTTTGGCCCGGCGCTGAGGTCAGCATCACGGCCATGATCAGCGGAGGGAACAGGATCAGGAATTGACCGGCGGCGATGGCCGCCAGGCTCGAACCGATTCCCTTGACGGCCATGTATTGCAGCAAGAACCATGAGGACGAGAGGATGAGGGCGAAGCAGAGTGTCGACTGGGCGCTGGTGGGTGTCGGCAGCCGGTCGCGGACTAAGTGTTTGAGCCAATGTCCCAGGCTGAACCGTTCGGCCTCGCGGAAGAGGACCTCCTCGCGCTGAAACTGGTCGATGGCCCAGCGCAGCGCGACCCACGCGTAAACGAGGGTGGGAACAAGTACGGGAATGAAGAACTGCCCCGCGGTGTGATAATCGCCCATGATCAGCGCGCGGAGCAGCAAGGCGACGCCGGTGATCGGCACCAGGCTGTAAAACAGGTTGAGCTTGATCTCGGGCACGACCGTCAGAAAGATCAAAGGCAAGCAGACCAGGTAGAGAGGCGTCATGTAGTACTGGCCTTCTTTCATACTCCGCGCAAGCGCCGCCAAGGCCACGCAGACGGCACTGAAGAAGGCTGCCAGCGGGATCAAGAGAAGGATTATCCAGACCGCCGTCTGCAAGGAAGGGGCTGTAATTCCCGCCGTGCCGCCGTGCTGGTTCGAATCCAAGAGCAGCGGAGCGCTGCGCTGGGCCATGAAGAGGCCGGTCAGTCCCATGCTCACCAGGTTGAGCACGGCGGTGGTGATGCTCGCCAGCATCACGGTGAGGAACTTGCCCAGCACGATCTCGGCGCGGGTCGCCGGGCTGATCAGCAGCGTCTCCATGGTTCCCCGTTCCTTCTCCCCCGCGCAGAGGTCGACAGCAGGGTAGAAGGCCCCCGTCAGCGACATCATGACCAGCAGGAACGGGAAGATCCGGCTCCAGACGCTGCCGCCGACTTCTTGTTCGGTGGCGACGTCCAGGCCCCGCACCTCGATCGGCTGGGCATAACCTTGAGGCAGCCGGTCCGCTTTCATGCGCGCTTCGACGATGCCCCGCTTCCAGCGATCGAGGACTTCGCGGAGCCGCAGATAGGTGATCTGGCTGGGCTCGTCGACGCTCCGGTAGACGATCGGTATCCGGACGTCGTTCTTGTCGCGAAACTGCGCGGGAAGGTCGGCCGGAACGATCATCACGGCCGAGGCCAGGCCATCGCGGACGGCCTGCTGGCAGCCTTCGGACGTTGCCCAGGCGCCCTCGCTTTTCTCTTGCTTGACCTCCAGCAGGCTCGCTTCCAGGGGCGAATCGAAAAGCGCGGAGTTGAACCGGTTGCCCTCCGCGCTTAAGAGCGGCTCGTTCTTGGGCAGGTTCTCCGCCCCCACGATGACGACGACCCTGGGATTCTTCTCCATCGCGGCGACCACCTTGAGGACGCCGAAGCCCAGGATCGGGTAAAGGAGGATCGGGAAGACGAAGATCATGAAGAGCGTGCGGCGGTCGCGAAGCTGGTCGAGGACCTCGCGGCGGAAGATGACAGTCAGGTTCGACCAGTTCATGAGTCGGTTCCGTCTTCAGCGAGAACGCTTGGCACCATCCAGGAATCACCCGTCACCGTCGGCTCGGGGAGCAGCCGCGTCGGCGCCCTCCTGGGCGTCGGCCCGTTCGACGAGCGTGAAGAATAGCTCTTCGAGATCATCGCGGTCAAACTGGTCGAGCAATTCGCGGGGCGTTCCCGCGGCCTGGAGCCGCCCTTTGTGGATGATCGCCACACGCTGGCAAAGCTTTTCGACCTCGTGCATCGAATGCGTCGAAAAAATGATGGTCTTGTTTTGATCGCGCAGCTCGACGATCTTCTGCAAGACCACGCGCTGCACCAGGACGTCGAGACCGGAAGTCGGCTCGTCGAAGATCAAGACAGGCGGATCGTGCACGATGGTCCGGGCGATCGAGACCTTCTGCCTCATGCCCGTGGACATCTTCGAGCCCAGCACGTCGCGGAAGTCGTTCATCTTGAGCCAGTCGAAAATCGTTTCCATTCGCTGGCGCAGGCGGTCGGGCGTCAAGCCATAAAGCCGGCCGAAATACTCGACCAGCTCCCAGGCGGTCATCCGGTCGTAGATGCCGGTGCTGGCCGACATGTAGCCGATATTGGTCCGCACCGCCTGAGGCTCGTGGAGCACGTCGTGGCCGGCCACGATGGCGCGGCCGCTGGTTGGCCGCAGCACCGTGCTCAAGATGCGCAGGGTCGTGGTCTTGCCCGCCCCATTGGGACCGAGCAGCCCTAGGATTTCGCCCGGGCGACACTCGAACGAAACATCCGAGACCGCGGAAACCCAGCCCCGCTGATAATCGAGGAAAGACTTGCAAAGCCGCTGGACTTGGATCACTCGGGTGCTCGAATCCGTCTTGGTCTCTGGTGCTCGACTGTGCGACTGCCCCGCACCGGCGGCGAGAGCCGCTCTCCGTCTGCCGCGAGACTCCGGGTCGACCTGGCCATTTAGCCAGCAGCCAAGACCGGCTCGGTTCTTGGCTCCGGCTCGGGCGCATGGTCGATATACTGGTAAAATACGTTACGCTGACGCGGAATGAAGCCTGCCTCTCGAATGCAGCGGCGAATCTCTTCGAGCGTGAGGTGATGAACAGTCCCCGCCGAGGAGACCACATTTTCCTCGATCATCAGGCTTCCCATATCGTTAGCGCCGAAATAGAGCCCCAGTTGGCCGATCTTGGCCCCCTGTGTAACCCACGACGATTGGATGTTCGCGACGTTGTCGAGATAAAGCCGCGAAATGGCCTGGGTTTTCAGGTACTCGAACGCGCCGGCCGGCGGAACGTCGGCCATGTCGGTGTGATCGGGCTGGAAGGTCCAGCAGATGAAGGCGGTAAATCCTCCGGTCTGATCTTGAAGTTGGCGCACCCGCTCGAGATGCTCGATGCGCTCGCTGACGGTTTCCACATGGCCGAACATCATCGTGGCCGTCGATCGTCCCCCCAGTTCGTGCCATACCCGGTGAACTTCCAGCCAGTCGTCGGTCAAGACCTTGCCGCGGGTGATCGCCTTGCGCACGCGGTCGACCAAGATTTCAGCGCCGCCGCCGGGCACACTGCCGAGCCCCGCATCTTTGAGCCTGGCCAATACCGTTCGAAGCGCAAGCTTCGCGACCTTGGTGAAGTGATGGATCTCCGGCGCACTGAAACCGTGCACGTTGACCGCGGGAAAATGAGCCTTGATGTCTTGCAGCAGCTCTTCGTACCACTCGAGCTTCAAATGCGGATGCAAGCCCCCCTGGAGCAGAATCTGATCTCCGCCCAGAGCCACGGTCTCGCGAATCTTCTCCAGCAGGACCTCGCGATCAAGCACGTAAGCGTCGGTGTCGTCAACTTTTCGGTAAAAGGCGCAGAAGGCGCAGACGGCCGTGCAGACATTGGTGTAGTTGATGTTGCGGTCGATATTGTACGTGCGGTAAGGCTCGGGATGGAGTCGCCGGCAGACGGCCTGCGCAGCCTGGCCAAGTTCCAGCAGGCTCGACTCGTGGAGGAGCCTTACTCCCTCGTCGAAGGTCAGGCGGCGTCCGCTAGCGGCGTGCCGCAAGATCTCGCAAGCGGTAGAAGACAAGATTCACTCCTTCCGGGGCCAGCCCAAGCGCGGCGGCCATCTCTGCAAACCGCCTGAACCCGGCCAGTTCCGGCTCGCCCAGATCATACGACAGGACACGGGTCAGGTAATCGTAGCAGGTTGACACATCGAGTCCTAGACAATGGCCGTGGGTTCGGGAGAGCTGATCAGCGTGGACCAGGCCCTCGGTCCGGCAGCGAGCCAGGGTCTGCGGGAGGTCGCCCAAGTCGACTCCGCCCCGGACCACCCAGAGCGCAAAAACGAAGGGCAGCCCCGAAAGTTCGTTCCAGGCCGCCGCTAGATCGATCACCTCGCAAAACGGCTCGAAGGGGACTTTCATGGCCCGGTCGCCTATCAAAAGCACAGCATCGGCCGTGCTTTCCAGCACGGAAACCCCCAGTGGCAGCGACTCGATCCGCCGTGGCCGAACGCCATGACGAGCATCCAGCCAGACGCGAACCAGCGCCTGGCTGGTCCGCGATCCCTCGTCCAGGGCGAGCCGGTCAATCTGCCCGACCGGAACGCGGCTGAACAGCTTCACGCTGCGCACCGGTCCTCGTGCCGCAATCGCAAAGCCTGGCAGGATTTCCAGCCCGAGATGAGCGCTGCGAAGGTACTCGATCGAAGGCACAAGCGCCACGTCCAGCTTGCCTTCGGCCAGCTTGTCCGCCAGTCGGCTGGGCACGTCGAGACTCAGCTCGACCTCCGGTGCAAGCATGGAGAGATTGTAATACAAAGGCTTTGCGTTCAAGTAGCTGACTGCGCCTAAGCGGACCCTTCGAGACATTGCGCTACTCCGCAGCGAGCGAGCCGCCATGGAACCGAAGTCCATGTCGACCCGGTCGTCAGGGACGAAATCATTTTTTTGGCTGGACTTTCAATTTCTTTTGAAATTGTAGACAGAAGGTGAGGGTTCGCAAGCCCGCGCAGTCGAAGTAGATTCTGATCAATCTTGAAAAGCATCTCAGCCCGCCTCGGGAAGGAGGACATAACGATCCTGAGCCAGGTCGGCGGCGAAAAACAGCGCTGCCTGGATGTCTTCGCGCTCGATCTGATACCCACTCATAATGGCCTCGAACGGCTCACCGACAGCGACATCCGCCAGGACCACGGACACGAGCACGCGTGTCCCCTTGATGCAGGGTTTACCGTGGCAGACGTTCGGGTTCACACTGATCCGGTCTTGCCACCTCATGCTCTGGCTCCTTTCCATTTCCGTGACGCCAGTTTGGCCGCATTTCTTAAATATATGTGGTTCAATGCGCTAAGATAGCTGATGGCGCCCAGGCGGACCTGTCGAGACATTGCAATGCTCCGCAGCGAGCGAGCCGCCATGGAACCGAAGCCCATGTCGACCCGGTCGTCAGGGACGAAATCATTTTTTCGGCTGGACTTTCAATTTCTTTTGAAATTGTAGACAGAAGGTGAGGGTTCGCAAGCCCGAGCGCTTGGCGCATTTTTCTTGGGCCTGATGTCTCTGCTGCTATCGGTTGGCGATGTCCTGGGTAGTTCGGGTCGAAAGTCGCCCACAAAGTAGTGAACCATCAACGCCCAAGGACCATTTCCCATGAAACGCCAGCGCAAGCACAGAGCGGCCCACCTTCAGCTCGAGAATCTGGAAGGCCGCCAGATGCTCAGTGTGACTCATCCGGTGCCGCACCACGGAAACGTTCCGGCTGAAGTCGCGTCGGTCGATTTCCAGCCTGACAAGATGAAGAAGCACAATCCACAAACTCCGCCGTTCCTGACCCAGGTGCAGCTCATGTCCCAGCAAACGGTCTCAACGGTGCCGAGCAACGGCGATGTGAACCCTTACGGCGTAGCCTACGTGCCGGCCAATTTCTCCCGCGGCGGGATCCTCAATCCCGGCGACATCCTGGTCTCCAACTTCAACAACAGTCAAAACCTCCAGGGAACCGGCACGACGATCACGCGGATCACGCCAGGAGGCCAGACCTCGACGTTCTTCCAGGGTCCGTCGGGGCTGGGCCTGACCACGGCGCTGGGGATCTTGCAGCGTGGTTACGTCATCGTGGGCAATGTGCCGACCTCCGACGGAACCTCGGCGACGGTGCAACAAGGCTCGCTCTTGATCCTGAATAAGAACGGTCAAGAGGTGATGAACCTTAAGAATCCGAATCTGCTGGATGGTCCATGGGACCTGACGGTCGTGGATCATGGGTCGACGGCCAACGTGTTCATCTCCAATGTTCTCAATGGTACGGTTACGCGGCTGGACCTGAAGATCACCAACACCAAGGTGACGGTCCAGGACATGGTGCAGATTGGCTCGAACTTCCAGCACCGGTTCGATCCCGCGGCGCTCGTGCTGGGGCCTGCCGGCTCAGCGTATAACGCGCAGACGGACACGCTTTATGTGAACTCGATGGTCAACGACGCGGTCTACGCGATTCCCCACGCGACGCAGACCAAGACCAGGCAAGGGACGGGCCAGTTGGTCTATCAGGACAACGTGCATTTGCACGGGCCGATGGGCCTGACCTTTGCGCCCAATGGCAACTTGATTGCGGCCAACGGCGATGGCGTGAACGTGGATCCGAACCAGCCCAGCGAGCTGGTGGAGTTCACCAAGACCGGACAATTCGTGACCGAGCTGTCAGTGGATCCGAATAACGGAGGGGCTTTCGGGCTGGCGATCGGGGTGCGAAACGGCGTCACCACGCTGGCGGCCGTGGACGACAATACGGCCCAGCTCAAGTTTTATTCAGTGACAACAAACGCGTAGAGGACCACGGATCCGAGTGCAATCGGCTGTCGCAGCAATCGGCACGAGGCGCCATGTGAAAGGGCGCTGGGGAAGTTCCGGCAAACCGGGCTTCCCTGGTGTGCTTTGTTTCTTTGCATTCGACGTCAGCATGTCAAATGTGCAGAAGGTTGAGGCTGGCCTCTAGTGTATGCGACCGCTTTTCTGGGTCTCCGGCGGGCACCGCGCCTGCACCCATCCCGGCACGACAAATGTAATCGGCCACAATTTAGAACGGGCACAAAGAGCCCTTACGAGCGGATGAGCCTTCGGCGATCGACTCGCCCCTCCGCCGGCCCAGTGATATAATCGCCGTCACTGGCCGAGGCACACACCTTTTTTGGAGGGTCGATTATGGACCAGAAAGCTGACCCCGAAGAACCGGCATTCTCCAAAACGGTATGCGGGGTGGGCGAATTTGCCGAGAAGGTGTGGACCACACATGAGCAGGTCGACCTCCCTGGTACAGGTCGGCCGAAAATGGCGTTCTCTAGGCAGTCGCTTCACCTGCTCTTCTCCCACGTTTTCGGCGCCAGCTTGCTTCCCGAGGAGGGTCGTCCTCCGCGTTTTCAGATTTTCTTCGGGTCGGCAGACGAGAGCCAACTGCACTTCAAGACGCTTACGCGCTTTCAGCCCCCGATTCCCCTGAACGATGGAGAGGACCTTAGAAGGCTTGCCCCGGCGGCGAATTACCGGAGTGTAGCCCTATGGGTCAGTGAACGTGACGCCCCAGAGCACCTCGCTTTACAGTGTTTGGGTATCGTCGACCTAGATCATTTGACGAAAAGCGGGCACGTCGGCACGTTCGACACCAGGCGGCATGTCGAGGACTTCAAGAAGGAGAATCACTACTTGCTCATGAAAGTCGAGGGCCCTGGGGACCTCAATGCGAAAATCCCCGGCGACCCCTACGGATTCGTCTTCCGTGGGTGTAAGATACGCCCCAGGAAGTATTTACTAAAGGAGAGCGTTTTCCAGGAACTTTTTAGGCAAATTGCTCACAACTTGCAGTGTGGGCCGAACGTTTTTGAATTAATGGACGGCTGGGGCGGAGTACTCGACGCAGCTAATCTGAAGCGGCATGGGGCGGCATTCATCATTCTGCCAGAAACTCACGTTTCCTCTGAACAGCTTAGCAGTAATTACTACATTGTGGACGGCAAGAGCGCGGACCTCGATTTAGGCAGAGCTTTCAACGAGTTTGCGCATACCTGCAGCAGGTACTGGCAGATGGTAGCACGGTATCAAAATGCCGGATCGGTCTCTTCCTCTGGTTTTACAGAATTGGCTACGCAAGCGAACCAGTGGTTACTCGCGCGAAGGAGTTACTATGTTGCGCAGAATGCTTTAGCGGACTTGTCGAGCGTAGACGGCTGTGTTGTGTTAGACGGTTGCCTAAAGGTCCTCCGCTTCGGCGCCAAGCTGCAACCTCGGGACCTGAATCTGAGGCCACTGCTAGACAACGGCTCAAAGAGTGATGTCTTATCGGAGATGAGCGGTTTGGGAATGCGTAATGGCTCGTCGTGCAAGTTTTGCCGTGCACATGCCGGGGTGTACGCTTTTGTCGTTTCGCAAGACTCCGAGATCCGCATGTACTGGAGTGACGCCGACTACGCCTATCGTTTTTTTGATCTCGACACCGTGGAATAGACGCTTCCGGGGCGGGTTCCGCGGTGTTCCCGCTCCAGGCGAGCGCCATACTCGCGTAGTCGACGATAAGGGTAACTTTGGGGATCGGCTCGAAATAGCACAACGCGCTATGGAAGAATGGACTCGGCTGCATCAGCAATTCGATTTGGTTTAATTCTGACATTGGGATACCAGGCTATCCCTCAGAACCGAGCAGGCTGGCAAAGTCCTCGGGCATCAGGTCGAAGATCTTGCCGAACCCAGTCACCAGGCGCGCAGAGCGGGGAACGATCCGGACAAGCAGGAAGTCGCCAAGCTGGAAGTTGAGAGCAGCCGAGGGAAACTTCTGCAGGTACGAATCGCGGGCGTCCGTGTACTCGGGGTCGGACAGCGCGATGGGAGCGGCGTCGCCCTGGATCGAGAGCCGGGCCAGGGTTTGAGGATTGCGGCCCTCGCGCTCGGGTTCGGCGATCATGAGTCCGACCTTTCCGAACTCGAGCAGCCCCTTGGTATGCTGGGCAAGCCGGCTGACGTGGATCGAAATAGCCGACAGGTCCGGAGCTGCGGAAAAGGGCACGAGCGAAACCAGGGGCGCCCCGTGAAACAGCGTCCCCAGCGCCGCTATGCGCTGTTCTTTCACAAGCCGCACGAGGATCTGGCGAGACTGGCTGTCCATGGTGCCCCCTGGTCTCTCGGGTGAGGCTATGAAATTGCGTGGCAAGCCTGCGCGCGTGCCGAATCACTGGCGGCAAGCCTGCGCGCGGGCCGAATCACGGAAGGTTGACCTTCACCGGCGTTTTCTTGCCGGTCTTGACGTCCAGGACGTTCAGAGTAAACGAGCTTCCCGCGGTCCGGAGAGCCTCGTCGAGCAGCTCGGGAGCAAAGATGACCTTGTCGTTAAGGCCGACGATCGCGTCACCCGGCTCGATGCCGGCCTTCTCGGCGGGACTGCCGGGCACGACTTGGACGACCTTGACCACCGGAAGCAGGTCGGCCGTGCCGGCCTCGGCGACGATGCCCAGCGATCGGGCCGAGGTCGGCCCCGAGCTTGGTGTGGGAGCGGGAGCGGACTGGGGAACGTTCGCGGGTGCGGGGGCCGATCCTGTCGGCGCGGCGGCCACGGCCTCGAAATGCACCTGGACCGGAACCTCACGGCGGGTTCGGGGATCGAAGACCTTGAGATTGAGCACCGGCCCACTCTTCTGCACGACGGCAATGAATTGGTCGGGGTTCTCGGCGGGCGTGCCGTCGGCTGAAAGAAGGACGTCGCCCGGCTCGATTCCCGCCTTCGCGGCCGGACTTCCTTCCTGGACCTCAGTGACCCGCACGGCCGTCGTCCGCAGCCCCAGGCGCACCTGCTCGAGCTTCACCCCTAAAGAGCGAGTCGGCGCGGCGGGGGCGGGTTCAGGCTGGGGCGTTTGCGGAGCCTGTGGGGGGAAAATGCCGCTGACGTCAACCTTGACGGGCTGAGTCTGGTTGGTGCGATGGTCGAGAACGGCCACAGTCGCCTCCGGCCCGCCTTTTTGGATGGTCGCGGCAAGCTGGTCGAGATCGGTGATGAAGCCGCCGTTGATGCCGATAAGCGTGTCGTCGACTTCGATACCGGCCTTGGCAGCCGGACCGTCGGGCACCAGGTCGATCACCTTGAGCACCAGGCGACCACTGACCTGGACTTGCTCAGCGCGAATGCCCAGCTTTTGAAGAATCGACCCGGTGGTGGCCACGGGGGGGCTTGACGGAGCCGGAGCCGGAGCTGGCGAGGGTGTTGGTACTGGGGTGGGCGCAGCCTCGTAAGGAGGCTCCGGATCACTGGGGCCCTTGTCGAGCTGCGGGGCCCGGGTCGCGTCGAACCAGTCAGGGAATGCCCCTTCCCAGCCCCCCTGCTGCCGGGGGTAGAGATAGGCCCGGATCTGGCTGCGCTCGGCAGGAATCGAGTTGTGCCCTCCTCCGGCGGACCGTTGTGGATCAGCGCTTGCCTGAAAGACGTGGACGTAAATCTGATCTCCCGGAGCCGGCGCCTGCACGCGGCGGGGATCAGCGGGCGCCCGGCCGTACTCGGACCTGGCCACCTCGATCTGGACCACGAGATCCGTCTGGTTTTGACGGGGACTGCGGAAGACCTCGCGCACCACGCCGTCGACGATGATTGACGCACCCTCCTTGGTTTGTAAGGCCCGCTCATGGGCCCACGACCACCCGCTGAAAGAGGCGGCCAGTCCCACCGTAACACCGATCGCCAGCAACGATCTCTTGACGCTCTTCATGTGCTGTGCCCTCGGATCACTGGGTAAGAAGGGGTCGCGCGACTCTCCCTCGACGTGGGGCAGCACGGGACGAGGCCCGTCCGTCTCACGTGAGTCGACCACTCGGAACGGATACCTCAGGATGACAACAGATTACCCGATGTCCTGCCGCGGGCAATAGGCCTGAGGGAAGCAGGCGGCCCGCGGCCCGACCCGCGCTTAGAATTCCATCTTCCGAAACGCCCGGATTCCGATGCGCAAAGGAATGACCGTGCCCAGCGTGCCGACGATCAGGCTGCTCAAGATCGCCACGCTCAGCCAGAATCGAAAACCGCTGTGCGAGAGAGCAAATTTCGCCGATTCGGGATGTTCCTGCCCCGCGAAATAAAGATGACAGGGCAAGGCCAGCGCCGTCACGATTGCGAAGATGAACACGAGGCTGACAAGCAGGTTAAGCGTGCCGCCGAAACCGGTGGCGATCTTCGAGGGATCGGTCTCGCGCAGGTTGGGCAGCCGCGCGCCTAGACCCACGCTGATGGCCGAGAGCCCCAGGCAGAGCACCGCGATCGTTCCCACGTGCAGCGCGGCCATCATGGGGCTGATCCGCAGCATGAGATCGCTCAGGATGACGAGAAACTCCGTCGCGAAAAGTGAGATCGTTGCCGAGAAGACGAACTTGCTCCAAAGAATCTGCTCGCGACGCATCGGCAAGAGCCCCAGAACCCAGAAATTCCGGCCCTCCAGCGAAAGCAGCGGAAAGATGAAACGGCTGGTAAATGTCGACAGGATGAGCGCCGTGACCGAGACATTGAGGAAGCTGACGAGGTTGCGCCAGTAGGGTGTCTGGGCCCCATATCCGAGCTGGGGGATATTGAGGAAGTAAAACACCAAGAGCCCGAAGAAGATGAGAAACTGCGACCACTGGGCCGGATCGCGCAAAAAGGTGCGCAGGTCCTTGATGATGAGCAAGCGGATCGGCTGAGGAAGGATGGCGAAGAGGCGGTGAACGATGGTGTCGAGGAATCCGAGCCCGCGCCGTCGCCGCGAGGTTCGCCCGCCCTGTACCCGGCTGTAGCCCCGGCGGTAAAGGTCGCGCGCGGCGACCGCGGCCACCAGGTAGCCCAGCGCCGCGTGGGCCGAAAGCACCATCAGATGAAAGCCAGTCTGCGACCACTGTCCCTTGGCGGAGGCAAGCAGCCCCGCCGACATCCAACGGCTGGGCCAGAGCGGATTCTGGCAAAAGGCAAGGCGGCCCAACATGCTGCCCAGCCAGTCGCTGCCCAGCGGCTCGCCCGGCGTCCGCCAGAGCCGGATGCCAAGGAGTACGATCACGATCAAGACCCCCGATACGGCCACCGCCAGAACCGTCTTCTGCCGTCTGGGAAAGACGTTGGCCACGATAATCGCCGCGCCAGAGCCGAGGCTGCCGGGAATCAGGACAAACGACAGCAAATACGGCAGGAAGATCGCGTAGAACGCGAGCGGGGCCTTGACGGTCAGCCCATATGCCACCAAGAGCGGACTGCCCAGGAGGAAAAACCCCCAGCTCGAAAACCCGATGGCTTCGGCGAACTTGTACGCGAAGATCCGGTCTGTCGCCGCCGGCGTGGTCAGCAGGTAGGCCGCCTCTTGGGAGTGAAAGAGGCTAGTGTAAACGATGATTCCGGTCGAGAAGAAAAGCATCACCAAAAGCGACAGAAAGAACATGCTAAAGAGGTATTCAACGATCGTGTTGGCCAGATCGACGTACATCCCGACGAACTGAAATCCGCCCAAGAAGAGGACGAAGAGACCCGCCCAGAAGATCGCGCTGCAGCAGAGGATCATGGCGATGCGCAACCACGAGCCGCGGAACAAGGTTCGTACGGTATTGCGAAGTTGCCAGTAGCGCAGTTGCCTTAGCGATCGAGCGATGCGGTCGGGCGTCGCCGCCGGCAGGCAGATTGGTTCGGCAATCGCTATGCTCATGTCAGCTTCCCGGTGAATCGGCGAGCTCTTGTAACGCCGCGGCCCCCTCATCGCTGCCAGTCAGCTTGAGGAAGAGGTCTTCGAGTGAGCCGTCGTGCTGTACCCGCTTGCGCAGCTCCGCAAGCGTGCCGACCGCCACCATCCTGCCGCGATCGACGATCCCAATTGTATCGGCAAGCTGCTCGGCAATGGCCAGCAAGTGGATGGACATGAGGACAGCTGCTCCCGATCTCGCCTGGGCAACGAATAAGTCCTTGACGATCCGGGCGCTCCTGGGATCCAGTCCGACGAACGGCTCGTCGACCACCAGCACCCGGGGATTGTGCACCAAGGCCGAGGCGAATACCAATCGCTGCTTCATCCCTTGAGAGTAGTTTTCGCACAGTTCGTCGACGAAGTCACCCATCTCGAAAGTGTCGATGAGCTCGTCGATTCGGGCTCTCGCGTCGGGCCGGTCCAGGTTGTACATCTCGACGACGAACTTGAGAAACTCGCGGCCGGTCAGCTTGTCGTAGAGGTAGGGCTGGTCGGGAACGTAACCCAGAAGCTGGCGTGCTTGCTGCGTCGAGGCGTCGTGGCCGCCCACGCGAACCGTTCCGGAGGTGGGGGCAAGCAGGCCGCAGATCATCTTGATCGTCGTCGTCTTGCCCGCGCCGTTGGGACCGAGAAAGGCAAAGAGCTCACCCTTGCGAACCGTCAGGTCGAGTCGATCGACGGCGCGTTTGTGGCCAAAGAGCCTCGTCACTCCCCGCAGCTCGATCACGGCGATACCCCCTTGTCCCCCCGCTGCGAGGGCAATTCCTCCGGCAAGCGCTCGAGCACCAGTCTCACCAGCGGAAAAGGAACCTCCTGCCGCAGGATCATGCCGTCAGACCGGACCCAGGTCGACGCGGTGATCGGCCCGGCGCGCTGAACGACCTCCAGGGCGCTCACCGGTTCGCCGTGCCAGTGGATCAGGTCCCGCCGCCGAACCTCAAACCTGGCCTTCTCGACCTGCCCTGAAAACGGGTTGATGATCCGGGTGTCCCACCGCTGCCCTAAGTGTAAACCCGGCAGCCGGTCGATCGGCCCCAAGACGTCCTGGACGACGCTCCGCGGCTCGTAGGGGAAGCTGAACTTCTGGTTGAGCACCGGCAGCGGACCCTTTGAGACCACCTCCATCAGCTCGCCATGGAGCCGGCCGGTAACCGTGAATAAAGTCTCAGGCGCATCCCGCGGGGTTACCTTCAGGTCGAATGCGCGGAGGTTTCCCGAGACATCGACCCGGTACGTGCTCGCAAGCTCAAGCCGGACGCTGGACCTGGCCCCCAGCGACTTGCCCTCGAGCAGCCCCCCCGCGTCGAAGCTCGCCCGGCTGGAAAGCTCGTACCAGCCATCCGGCTGCCGCCGCGACGCCGTGATCGCCTCGCCGACGGTGCGACGAATATCCGGCGACTTCGGATCGTCGATGACCTGGATGCTGAAACGAACCGGCTTGCCCGCCTCACCAGCCGATGCAATGGCCCGCAGATCCGGCGGATAACCCAAACTGAGATCGGGAAGGATCTCCCAGGTCAAAAGGAAAAAGGCGGTGACGCTCCAGTACACCAGGATGGCCAGCGACATGAACCGCGATGGCATGATCCTATCCCTCGGGGAAAAAGTTGCGCAATGAAATATGTTAGGCGCAAAGAGGCGCCCGCGACAATGGCACGAGGCGTGCGTTTGTACTTCCCCGAATCGCCAGGTACACCTCATTGGTCCGGCGGAGGGTCGTGGGATCAGATGTCCGGGAATGTTGGCGGGTCAGCGGGTCGTCCGATCGATAAGTCCGGGTTGACCGCTTTTTGACTACGCCGTATGCTTCGAAGCGGTTCAACGACACGTGCACGTCCGGTCCCTCTGATCGGCACCCCGATTCCTCTCGACCGCGAGCGGGCCGTTTCCCATCGGTCTGTTCCTTCTCGACGAGACGGGCTTTTCGATGTTCAAGCTGCCCTCCCGCCGCCTCCTCAAAACGGGTCTGTTCCTGGGGATCCTCGTCACGATCCCTGCTGCCGTGTGGTTTTCCCTGACGTATCAACCTTCCTATTATCGCGCCATGGTGCGGCTCCCTCAGGACCAGCGCGAGCGGAAAGCGAAGCGCTTCGTCGCCCAGAGCCTGCAGCTTCGCAACGACATCTGCAACGAACCAAGTTGGGAAGCCATTTTCTCGGATCAGGAGGTCAACGCCTGGCTCGCCGAGGACTTGGTCACGCACTTTGCCGATCAGCTTCCTCCCGAGGTGCACGATCCGCGTGTCCTCTTCGAGCTGAACCGAGTCGTACTCGCCTTTCAGCTTGAGAAAGGGGGCGTCCAGTCGGTGATCACCGTCGTCGCCCGGCCGCGGGTTCCCGAGGGAAACACAGTCGAGCTGACCCTCGAGAAGATCCGGGCGGGAATCTTGCCGGTACCGGCGGATAATATCCTCGATCGGATCATCGACCATGCACGTCACCATGGGGTTGATGTTCAGTGGAAGCGGCGGGACGGTTATCCGGTCGTCGTCATGAGGTATACGCCGCACCTTGCCCGCGAAGACGTCCAGCTCGAAGAACTGGAGATTCGGACCGGCCAGATCCGCCTGGCCGGGCGTTCCGACCGGACCAAGGGCGCCTTCGAGACGCCGCGGCTCCCCTCGCGCAAACTCCTTCAGTCAGCCTTCCCAAGGCGAAACGTCCAGCTCGTCGAGCCCGACGGACACTCGATTCCCCCGCGCACGCGGTACAGGTCTGCCTCGCCGACAAGCTGAGCGCCCGCAAGCCGCACCCGGACGTGCTCCTCGCTCCAGGCGATCGTCCGAAACCTCCCTTCCGCAATGCGGCGGACGCTCCCGCGCTGGCCAGAGATCGGGCCTTCATAGCTCAGGTACGCCAGACGATGGTCGGGCAGGCCGCGGGCAGGAAGCTCGACTCCGCGAGTGATGGGAGCATCAATAGCCCATGTTCGCAAGCAATCGCCCGCCTCGAGCATAAAATCCCAGTGTACTCCGTTCGACTGGTGCTCGAGCACCACGAATCGGCCTTCGTGAGTTGCCTGGGCCATATGCTCTGCCTCGACCCGACTTCAGATTCATCGTAAGCTGGCATCGTAAGCTGGCGGGACAGACCAGGAAACCGCAAGCCATCGTCGCCCAACAAAATCAAAGGAGCGCTCCCGCGTGACTCCCAAAGAGGTTCTCGCTCAGATCCGGCAGCGTGAAGTCACCACGGTCGATTTGAGGTTCATGGATTTTCCCGGTGTCTGGCAGCATTTCTCGATTCCGGCCGACGCCCTGACCGAGGAGACGTTCGAGGAAGGCATTGCTTTTGATGGCTCCAGCGTGGTCGGCTGGAGGGCCATCAACGAGGCCGACTTACTCGTTGTGCCGCAGTCCGAGACGGCGCTTATCGACCCGTTTACGGCCCAGCCTACACTGACGATGACCTGCAACATCCACGATCCCATCACTCATCAAGATTATACGCGAGACCCCCGTAACATCGCGCGTAAAGCGGAGAGCTACATGCGCAGCACCGGCGTGGCCGAGCGGTGCATGATGGCGCCGGAGCTCGAGTTCTTCGTCTTCGACGACATCCGCTTCGATCAGCGGGAAAACGAGGCCTATTATCACCTGGATTCCACGGAAGGGGCATGGAACCGCGGCCGGGCCGAGAAGCCGAACCTGGGATATAAGCCCGGGTCGGGACTGGGCTACTTCCCCTGCCCTCCCACCGACAGCTTGGTCAACCTGCGGTCCGAGATGGCCCAGCGGATGAAGGAATGCGGCATCGCGACGACGTCGCACTTCCACGAAGTTGCCACCGGGGGCCAGTGCGAGATCGACTTAGGCGCCGCTGATTTGGTCACAAGCGCAGATCAGGTGATGCTGGCGCGGTACATCATCCGCAACGTGGCCCGCAATAGCGGCAAAACGGCCACTTTCATGCCCAAGCCCCTCTTCGGTGACAACGGCTCGGGCCTGCACACCCACCTGATGCTCTGGAAAGACGACGAGCCCCTGCTCTCCGGACACGGCTACGGCGGCATGAGCGACCCGGGGCTCTATGCCATCGGCGGCCTTATCAAGCATGCCTCAGCGCTTTGTGCCTTCGCCAATCCCACGACCAACAGTTACAAGCGTTTAGTCGAGGGCTTCGAGGCTCCGACGAAGGTCTCGTACAGCCGCCGCAACCGGGCCGCGATCATCCGGGTTCCCGTCGGCGGCGTGAGTCCGCGAAGCCGGCGCATTGAGTACCGCTGCCCGGACAGCGCGGCCAACCCTTACCTGCTCTTTTCGGCCATGCTCATGGCGGTGCTCGATGGCATCCAGAACAAGATTCGCCCTGGCGACCCGTTGGATAAGGACATCTACGACCTTCAACCCGAAGAGCTGGCCCAGGTGCCGACAACGCCACGCTCGTTGGATGCCTCACTCGAGGCCATCCGCGCGGACTGCGACTTCTTGCTCCGCGGTGACGTCTTCACCCCGGACGTCATCGACACCTGGATCTGGTACAAGCAGACCTACGAGATCGAAGCCCTGCGGATCCGCCCCCATCCCTACGAGTTTTCGCTCTACTATGACGTTTAAGCCGCCACGGGAGCAGGACCGGCCCTGTGCAGGCTCAGGTCGATGGAACGGCCACGCATTCGGCCAGCCGTCGATCAAGCAGTTCCTGCTCGTGACGCGACGTAGTGCCGTTGCGGGCGCGCTCGAAGTAGAAGCGGGCGCGGTCCAGATTTCTGCTTCTGCGATAGAGCTCGCCCAGTGAGGCATTGATGAGGTGGTAGTATTGCAGCGCCGGGTCATCGGCCAATATTTCGATGATCGGGATGGCCGCCGCCGGCCCTTCCACGTGCGCCAGGACGATCGCCCGATTGAGCTGATAGACCGGTGAGGGCTGGACTCGCAGCAAGGCGTCGTAGAGTCTGAGAATCCCCGGCCAGTCGGTCTCAGCGAAGCTGGCTGCGGAGCAATGCAAAAGCGCGATTCCGGCCTCGAGGTGAAAGCGCGAGATCGACTTTCCTTCGGCCGAGCGGTCCAGGAAGTCACGACCTCGGGCAATGAGTTGCTGGTCCCATTTCGTCCGGTCCTGGTCTTCCAGCAGCAACAGCCGGCCCTGTTCGTCGGTCCGGCCATCGAAGCGGGCGGCATGGAAGAGCATCATCGCCAAGAGGGCGAAGCTCGCCGGTGATGGGCAGTGGGAATGTCCACAGAGCAAATGGCAAAGACGCGCGGCCTCCTCGCAAAGGTCCAGGCGGATTGCCGTCTCGCCGCTTGTGGAGGCGTAGCCCTCGTTGAACACGAGATAGAGGCACTGGTGAACGGAGTCGAGCCGACCTGCCAGCTCGTCGGCTCGGGGAACCTCGAGGTCGATATTCTGGTCACCTAGCTGCTGGCGGGCACGCTGAATTCGCTTCTTCACCGTCTCTTCAGAAAGCAGCAAGCCCCGGGCGATCTCCGCATTGCTGAAGCCGCACAGCGACTTGAGCGTCAGCGCGATCTGATTCTCACGCGCAAGCGCAGGATGGCAGCATGCGAAAATCAGCCGGAGTTGGCTGTCCTCGATCTCGGATTCCAGAAAGAGATCATCAAATTCAGGCTCGCTGAATTGCGGCCGCAGCCGCGCCCAAGTTGGAGCCAGACGCAGCACGGTCTCGCGTTGCCGCAAGGCATCGTGCATCTTGTTCCGCGCGACTCGATGCAGCCAGGCGGGGGGATTGTCGGGAACGCCTTGCGTGCGCCAACTCTGCAGCGCTTCTAGGAGCGCGGACTGGACCATATCTTCAACGAGATCGAGGTTGCGCAGACCGAAAACCCTCGCCAGGATCGAGACCAAGCGGCCCGATTCATGGCGGAAGAAATGCTCGACCAGCGCGGAAGTCCCTTCCTCGGCCGGCTGGCGCGTGGAAACCGGCTGCTCGAGCAACCGTGGACGCAGATAATCCATACTTGGCTGCCGCACGTGCCGGTCTTATTTTGGGGTATCGGCAAGCCCCGCCATTTGGCGGACTTCCACCCTGCCCCCCTCCGCCACGTTGGGGCTCGTCTTGGCGCGCTCGACGGCCTCCTCAAAGCTCGCGGCCATGATCACCGAATAGCCGCCGACGACCTCCTTGGACTCGATGAGCGGGCCGTCAGTAACGACCTGTTTGCTGTTGACAACCCGTCCTTCCGCCAGCAAGGCGTCACCGGCGTCGAGCAGCCAACCCTCGGCGAAGCCCTGGCCGATCCACTTGCCCCATCGGTCCATCGACTGCTGCATCTGCTCGGGCGAGATCTTCTTCATGTCAAAGGGCTGACTGCGGTAGACGAAAAGAAACTTGGGCATGGGCAGAATCTCCAATTAAGAGGCCTTGGCAGCGGTCCTGAGTTCACAAGCGCGAGTGCACCATCCTCGGTGCTCCAACTCGCATGTCTTGACCGCCTGGATAGTGTCGAACGAGCTTCTTACCAGGGGACACGGGAACTGGGAAACTTCCGGAGAATTATCCCGGTGGGGAAGGAGAGCCCTCATCCGGGGTCCATCTCCACTGTTCGAAACAGCGTGGCCGACTGCTTATGCAGAGAATCCGGGCGATGGTCGCTGATCAAGCACGCGGCTGCTCACGCTGGTTGGACCGGCCCAGTGGACGTGGAATCCGCCGCCATCGGCGGGCACTGTTCCGGGGTGATCGCCGCCTCTGCAGGCTCGATGGCCTCCGGCCGCAGCGCGAAGAGGACGAGAATCGACGCGCCGATGACCAGCATATTATCGGCAAAGTTGAAGATCGCGCATTCGAAGCGGATGGAATCGACATGCAAGTGGACGAAGTCGCGCACCTGGCCGAAGACGAGGCGGTCGTAGCAGTTACCCATCGCACCTGCCGTGATGAGTCCCAGCGCGATTAAGAGTGGCAGGCTGGCAGCCGCCCCGCGCACGAACAGCCAGTAGCAGATCGCCAGGCTGGCGACGATCGACAGGCCGGCGAAGATCTGACTGCTGTAGGGAAGAGACCGGCCGAAGCCCCACAGAGCGCCGGGGTTGAGAGTGGTCTGGAGCTCGAGAATCCCGGGAACGACCGGGACCGCGGCAGCCGGAGGCTCGCCAATCCTCGCAAAAATCGCCGACTTGGTCGTCAGGTCGAACGCAGCACCGCCCAAGGCGATGGCCCAGAAAAGCATCCAGCGGCCCAGTCCGACACGCTCGGTCATCCTCCGTTCTCCACGAGCCGCGCGCACTGGATGCAGTGTCGCGTGTATGGAATCGCCTGCAGTCGTGGCTTCGAGATCGTTTCTCCACACTCGACGCATAAGCCGAACTTCCCTTGTTCGAGGCGATCCAGGGCTTCGTTGACCAGCTCAAGAGTCCCCTGCTCGTTCTCGATCAGCTCCAGAGTGAATTCCTGATCGTAATTCTCCGAGCCCACGTCCGCCATGTGCAGCGGAACGTTGGACAGGTTGCCCGAGCCGTTGACGATGCTCCGCCGGAGCGCCTCGTCAGTCATCTGGTCCAGATCGCCTCGGAGCCTGGCCCGGAGCATCTCGAGCGTCTGGCGAAAGGCTTCGAGCTCATCGTTTTTCATCACACCGGGCATGTCGACCCAACCCTTCTAGTCCCTCAATCAGACCTTTCACGGGCCAGGGCCAGGGATGAAGAATCGTAGATCCTCACCCGAGATCCGTCAATCCGAACAGCACCTGCTTTGAAGGGGGCCGACCGATCGCCCCCGCGTGCTCGTGCAATATCGACAATTTCCAGACTACACCGGGCGGCGACCGCAAAACTACCCCTTACTTTCATTTCCCGTTGCTGATTACCGTAGCGCTCAAACGAGCCGAGACCACCATTCCCCTGCACCTGCTCGATCGGTTAGGATTCGTGGTCTGCGGGGTGCGGCGCAGCTCGCAGATCAGGCACCCTCCGCCCCGGGGCCAGGATGCAAGACTCGAGCGGATCTCGCCCGGATTCGACGCGCCCGCGAGTCGGGGCGAAGCCTCGGACCCACGCTCTTGGTCACTCAGAATCGTGCGAGTTCACCCGACCATGGACACTGCCGGATCGAAGACCATCTTCATTACGGGTGCAACCGGGCTAGTCGGCAGTCATGCGGCCCAAGAGGCGATGCGGCGCGGGCACCGCGTGCGTGCTTTGGTTCGTCCCACCAGCAACACGCGATGGCTCGACGAGTGGGGTGTCGAAAAGGTCCCCGGCGACCTGGAAAACGCCCAGGCGCTGCGGCGGGGAATCAGCGGCGCTGACTGGGTCTTCAACTGCGCGGCCAAGGTCGGTGACTGGGGCACACTCGAAGAGTTCCGCCGGCTCAACGTTGCTGCCCTTCGCTTGCTCCTGGACGCAGCAACGGCCGCTGGCATCGAGCGCCTCGTCCACGTCAGCTCATTGGGTGTCTACGAGGGCCGCGACCACTACGGCACCGACGAGACCGTCCCGCCTGCGTCCAACTCGCTTGACGCCTATACGCGCTCCAAGACCGAGGCCGAGGCTCTCGTACTAGAGTATCACCGGGTACGTGGGCTGCCCGCCGCGGTCGTCCGCCCCGGCTTCATCTACGGCGAGCGCGATCGAACCGTCCTCCCCAAGCTGCTTGCGAACCTTCGCCGCGGCACCTTCGCCTATTTCGGATCTGGAGAGCAGGCGCTTAATTGCATCTACGTCAAGAACCTGGTTCACGGCATCTTCCTAGCCGCCCTGAACCCGCGCGCCACCGGCGAGGTCTTCAACCTGACCGATGGCGAGCCCGTCAGCAAGCGTCGGTTCGTGGGCCGGGTCGCCGAGCTGGCGGGTATCCGGCCTCCCTCGCGCCACCTGCCGCTGGGACTGGCACGCTTTCTCGCGACGATCGTCGAGGGCGCCGCCAAGCTCCGAGGCGCCAAAAATCCGCCCCTGATCAACAAGGCCCGATTCAAGTTCCTGGGGCTGAACCTGGATTACTCGATCGAAAAGGCACGAACCGTGCTCGGATATCAACCGCCCTACACATTCGATGAGGCCATTGTGCGCGCGATGGCCGAGTACCGTCCCGGTTCCCAGAGCCAGGAGGCCGCCGCGTCGAGGGCGAGCTTGTGATCGCAACGCGGCCCCGCCGCGGTCCAGCGTCGAGCGGCCCTCTTCCCTTTTCCGCTTCAACTTGATCAAACCCGACCCCGAGGAGTCTCCCGATGAGCAACCTCAGAGGCAAGCGAGTGGCCGTCCTGGTTGAAAAGTTCTACGAGGACCTCGAGCTCTGGTATCCCGTCCTACGGCTCCGCGAGGCAGGTGCCACGGTCCAGATCGTCGGTCCCAAGGCCGGCGAGACCTACGAGTCCAAGCACGGCTATCCCGCCCTTTCGGACATCGCCGCCAGTGAGGTCAATGCCGCGGACCTCGATGCGCTGATCATCCCCGGTGGCTACTCGCCTGACCACATGCGCCGGCATCCGGCCATGGTCGACCTGGTCACCAAGGCCGCTCAGATGGGCAAGGTGCTGGCGGCCATCTGCCATGGCCCCTGGATGCTCTGCTCGGCCCGCTGCCTCAAAGGAAGGAAAGTCACCAGCTTCTTCGCCATTCGCGACGACGTCGAGAACGCCGGGGGCATCTGGCAAGACGCCGCTTGCGTCCGCGACGGAAATCTTGTCACCAGCCGGACGCCTGACGACCTGCCGGACTTCCTTCAGGGAATCTTCGCGGCGCTCGTGGAAACGAGCTGACCCGCGAAGATGGGCTGCTAAGAAGCCGCGTGGAACGAAGCTGCGCAATTCAAGGCGTGATCATATTTCTGAATGCCTGGGGCAGAGTGAAGCGATGCCCCGGAGCCCAGGCCGGCGCTCCGCCCCAGCCAAGCGGTTCGAGAGAATGCCCAGCTCAGTCTCACGCAACTCCAAGGTACGGAATGTCGAGGCAACCTCCGATCGATGCTCAAATAAATTCATTAATGAGATTCTCGATCATTTCCTGACGCCCGCTGACATTCTTGGCGGCATCACCCTTGGGCAGGATGTACGCGTCGAGATCGCCAAAGCCACAATGGCCCGACTCGACGCGCCGGCCCAGTTCACAATCCCAGCTCTCGTAGCGATGCTTGACGAAGTTGCCGAGCCGGCCGTCGGTGATGATCGCATGCGCTGTTTTCAGCCCCCGGGCAAACGCGTCCATGCCGCCGATGTGCGCGTAGAACAGGTCGATCGGCTCGAAACTCTCGCGCCTGACCCTGGCATCGAAGTTGACACCGCCGGTTGTGAATCCGCCCATGCCCAAAATGCAGAGCATGCACTGCGTTGTCAGGTAAATATTCGTGGGGAATTGGTCGGTATCCCAACCCAGAAGGTAGTCGCCGGTGTTGGCGTCGATCGACCCCAGCGCCCCGGCGTCAATCGCGACCTCAAGTTCGTGCATCATCTCGTGGCCGGCAAGCATGGCATGATTGGTTTCCAGGTTGAGCTTGAAGTGGGGCAGCAGGCTGTACGTCCGCAGAAAGTTGAGGCACGCCGCGGCGTCGCTGTCGTACTGGTGCTTGGTGGGCTCTTTGGGTTTCGGCTCGATGTAGAAGGTGCCACGGAAGCCAATCTGTTTCTTATAGTTGACGGCCATATTCAAGAACTGACCCAGGTGGTCGAGCTCCCGCTTCATGTCCGTGTTCAGCAACGTTGAATAACCCTCGCGCCCCCCCCAGAAGGTATAGCCTGCGCCCCCCAGCTCATGGGTGATCTCCATGGCCTTTTTGACCTGCGCGGCGGCAAAGGCGAAGACGTCGAAGTTGGGACTGGTCGCCGCGCCGTGCATGTAGCGGGGGTTGGAAAACAGGTTGGCCGTGCCCCAGAGCAGCTTTACGCCCGTCCGCGCTTGCTCGTCCTTGAGGACCTTGACGACCTCATCTAGGTTGGCGTGGCTCTCCTTGATCGTGCGGCCCTCCGGCGCGACATCACGGTCGTGGAAGGCGTAAAACGGCACCCCCAGCTTCTCGAACAACTCGAAGGCAACCCTAACCTTGCGCTGGGCGTTCTGAACCGAGTTGCTATGATCGTCCCAGGGTCGTAGAGCCGTGCCAACGCCAAAGGGATCGGCAAGAGGGTTGCAGAACGTGTGCCAGTAGACGACCGAGAACCGGAGATGCTCCTTCATCGTCTTCGTGCCGACCACCTCGTCGGGATTGTAATATCGAAACTCCAGCGGGTTCCGCGACTTGCGGCCACCGTAAGAGATCATCGGCACATCCGGGAAAAACGCGGTCATCGGGTCGCCTCGCATGGCATCGGGCGGAAGAGGGGTAGCCGTCATGGACCTCACTTTATAGGTCCCGACCATCCTCCGGCAACCCCCCACCGCATCGGGATTTGCGGCCAGGCCGCGTCATGAACCTAAGTGGCCCATGAAACTTTTATAATCATGTTCTGCGACTCTCTGCCGTTCCTCGCATATCGGGTCCAAAGCTCCCGCATCCCGAGCCACTCCGCCGCTGGCCGCGCTTTGCAGAGACTTGCCCGCCGCAAGGGAAATCGCTAGATTTGACTGAGAAGCGGGTTCTTCCGCTATACCCTTGCCCGGGCGGCTAACTCAGCGGTTAGAGTGCCATCCTCACACGGTGGAAGTCACTGGTTCGAATCCAGTGCCGCCCATTAGACTTACGGCAAATCAGAAGCCAAATCGTCAGTTTTCCCTTCAGTTTTCAGCTCATCCGCACGGCGACCTCCGTATGATTTACTAAGGAGGTTCATGTGCCGCGCGTTGCTAAACCTTGGTTCAACAAGAAGACCCATTGGTGGTGCACCGACATCGCAGGGAGACGGTATAAGCTCTTCAAAGGAGTCCCTGGAGACGCCAGGCGAAAGACACCCCCGTCGTTGGTTCTGGCCGAATTCCACCGCCTGATGGCCGAATGCGCTGTCAACCCACCCGCCGACTCTGGGCCGGACGTCACGACCGTGCCGGCCATCATCGACGAATACCTAGAAGTGGGCTGTCGGGAAAATGAACCTCGGACGTTCCAAGAGAAGAAAGCCCTTCTCCAGAAATTCGCTCGCGATCACCGCGACCGGCTTGCCGCCGGGATGAAGCCCTATGATTTGCAGAAGTGGATTGTCGGCCATCCTAATTGGAAGAGCGACGATTACAAAGCAAAGGTCTGCTCCACTGTGCACGCTGCGTTCAACTGGGCAGCCCGGGGAGGACTGTTTGGTAAGGGGGTCGGCAACCCGATGGCTGGCTTCGCAATCGCGGGGGGCAACCGCCGTCGACCGATGACCGGCTCAGAGTTCCGTCGGGTTTGGGGACAAAGCCACCATGGGAGAAGGACCGGTCGGTGGAAGACCTCGGGTCGACGATTGCGGGAGGTCCTTTTTTTCATCAAGCTCACGGGCGCCCGGCCCAAAGAGGTCCGTGACCTCCAATGGGCGGACCTCGACACTGACGCCGGAATCGCGATATTGGAGCGGCACAAGACCAGAAAGAAGACGCGGAAAGCCAGGGTGATCCCACTGACTGCCCCGATCGTCCGGTTGCTGGAATCGATCGCCCGGCGCGACGGAACCGTGGGCGCCGTCTTCAAGACGGCGAATGGGGGATCATGGGCGAGGAACTCGCTGGCCCAGAAATTCAAACGCCTCCGAGAGAAGGCGGGTGTGCCAGAGGACGCCAGTCTCTACGGCCTGCGGCATCGCTTTGGAACACGCGCTCTGCTGCAGGGTGTTGATCTCAAAACACTCTCTGATCTGATGGGCCACAGCCGTTTGCAGACTACCGAGCACTATTTGCACACGGCCAGGGAGTACGAGCACCTTCGGCAAGCGATGGCGCGTGTCAACTGCCCTCGTCATCGAGAACGAGGTGCTTGAATGGGCGTCCTCTGATGGACTGTCTCGGCTTAGGCTGATCGGCTGGATGAAACACGTGCTCGGAAAGATATCGCTCGACAGAGCTTTCGGGGACGCGATAAGTGCCTCGCCCTTTGCCCGGCAAGAGGTAAGCAAACAGGTGGCCAGACTCGATCGCGTTACGGACCGTGTTCGGCGCGACGTTGAGGCGCTTGGCCACCTGGCCGATTTTAAGGAGATGATCCTGGTCCGAGAGTTGGTTGCCGCGGACGCTCAAGATGAATGCTCTACGAATGACCTCTTAATCGTGAAGGCAGAAACCCATCGTCTTTAGGCAGGAAAAACGGGGCAACTCATTCAGTAAAGTCAACGGGCAAAAAGCTTCCACTACAGTGTCGGCGAAGGGTTGCGGGCCTTCTCGATGCCGGTTGCTCAGTACATTTCTCAGACTTGGGCCATCCCTGTCGGTCGGTGCGGGTGAATCGCGATTGCGCGACCGGTAGGTGCAATAGTTGTGCTCAGTGGCAGGCTCTTGGGAAAAAGCTTTACGCGTGCCTGGGGGGACCAAGTGCGTGCGGCGCGGCACCGCCGCCCTCAAGCTATCGTCCGTTGAGGACAATTCAGGAAGAGGGTCGAACTTGTAAGCCGTCGCTCAACCTGTGCTCCTGGGTGTCAGCGATGTTGCTACAACGCCTGTAGAAGGAGTGGTCGAAACGGAACCGCGAGGTCGGCCCCTGTCATTCCCCGCGGTTCGCTCTCGTTGGTCATGCCAGCCAGACGTCGCGTCACACAGACGCTCAGATCGGGCTGACGAGTCTTTACACCTGATAGATCCGGTGGAAGCCGTCAGGCCCCCAGCCGGTGAACTATCCGAGATCCATGACCGCACCTGGCGGTCAAAATGCGGGCTTGGCGGAGCCGCCATCAGAGCTATCATCCTAGTTCTGGTACATGCGCCCTTTTCCGTATGTGGTCCCATCTCCCGTGCGCGTCGTCGAGTAACTCCACAATGCGCTCCAGGGATGGAAGCTCGTCGATGGCCAGTCCGGTCGCCAACGTCGCAATTCTTGCGAAGAAGGCCGGGATGTCGAGGTACGGCCGACACGGCCCCATCTGTCCTACCCATCCCTCGATCGTTTCGATCGCCCGGATGGGGGAGTCGGGCTTGGTGTGGGCCTGTTCCAGGCCATCCCGCAGTCCGTTCCAGCTTCGCTCTGCCGGAAATACCGCGACCCCGGTCCCCCCCTTGCCGATGCGGAATCCCAGCCATTCGACTGGTTCCGTCGTCTCCAGGTCGTGGACGGAGGTCGTGGTGTTGCCTTTAACTGATCTTCGACAGTATACAGCCGCAACATCTTGTAGTGCAGGCATTTGCAGATTTACATGCGCGGCGTGGCACCAGGATCTGGCGGCGTGGCGGCGGGCTCTGGGGCGGTTTGTTGCACCG
>JBKQMU010000343.1:0-11944 GCA_052146555.1 Isosphaeraceae bacterium | reverse complement strand
GCAAGCAACAACGCGGGAGAGCCTGGTTTGGTCGGAAGTCACAGCGGTTTGAACGACTCCTCTATCCACCACGACCCTATATACGACGCCAGGCGGCTGTGGCCGCGAATTTATGAAACAGACATCTAGAAGCGGGGGGCGTACACCGGCCGCCTCGGGCCGCTTAGAGGAAACTTAGCATCATGCATGAATCTGAGCGTAACGTGAAATCCGTCGTAGCGGAGCGACGGCCATCGCCTTTTCTCGATCACTTCTCCGCTTCGACGGCCACGCGAAAGATTTTCTCGTCGGGCAGCCCAGCCACGCGCCTGGCCTCCGAGATCTGGTGCTCGTGATCGAGGTTGAGGATCAGGGAAATGAGTTCAGGGTTCACGGTAAAGGCATATCGCCTGCCGTGTGCGCGGTCGATGACGACGGTCTGGAGCTCCGCGGACGGAACAACCTCGTGCTTGAGCGTCAGCTTGCCAATGCTGGCTCCGGTCGCGGCGTGCAGACCGTCGAGCATGCACGTGTACTGAACCGCCTCGGGGCAACGGTGGACGACCACCAGGTCTTTGCTGGACCGCGGAATTCCGCTTTCCTTGAGCGCCCGCTTCCCGACGCGGTAGCCGATGACGGCCCACGGTCCCAGATGGCCATGGTAATCGAGGACGCGGCTCAAGCAGGTTTCAACCTCGCTTGCCGGCGGTTGCCCGCCCTTGCCTGCGCCAATGAACAGGCCGAGGCCGACCAAGAGAGCCATGACTCCAGCGTGACGACACGTCATGATCGAAAACTCCGGATTGAGGTCAAAGACTCGCCAGGTTGCCGGTCAAAAGGCATCGGCACTGATGACTTCGCCGCCATTGCGTGTCGAAAGACCCCGCCAGGTGGCCAGGTTGACGCTCTCCTTCACGAAGGCGACATGGCCGTCGCAGAAGAGCGCGTTCACGCCGCCCGGGTGGTTGCTCCGAGCCGCTTTCCACGCGGGCCGCAGAGGGTTTTGTGGACCCATGCAGTCATAGTTCCTGGAATTCGGTGTCAGGTAATGATTGTACAATGTGCTTCTCATTCCGCCTTCCCACCAGCCGACGCCCTTGTCCAGCTCCCAGCCGACCGGGGCAGCGCAGCCAGCGTCGTCGGGAGTTGTATTGGCGTCCTGTGAAAGGGCCCTGCGCGGATCGGACGGCATCACCGTGGCCGTCGCAGGTCCGAGGACGCCGAGAAGCTGCTCCGAACATGCGACCGTGCTGCTGGACCCGTCGGTGATTGAGGCCATCGTCTGGGGCGGTCCGAGGATGAAGACCCCATTGGCCAGCGTCGGATCCCCGGGACCATTGGGACCGGTCAATCCATCTCCGGTACAGAATACGTAATTGGTGGGTCCCGAGGTCGGATCGGGAGCCTGCGCCGAATCACTCGGACAGAGGTATAAGCTCACGATGATCGACACGGCCGTCGTATTGACCGGGAAGATGGAAAACGGCGGCACACCGAAATCCGGGTAGCCCGGGGCTGTACGGACCGGGAAGTTGAAGTTGATGGCGTTGTAGAGAGATGTCTGCTCCACGTAGGCCGACATCTGTGCCAGAACGGACCATGCGTAGTGATCGGGGAACGAGATGAGCGGGGCCGAGGCTTGGGGGCTGATGTAGCCAACCGGAAAAGAGCCGACGGCTGAGTGGTAATTGTGTAAGGCGATGCCAAGCTGCTTGAGATTATTGGTGCACTGGATGCGACGCGCTGCCTCGCGCGCCGACTGAACCGCCGGTAGCAAAAGGGCGATCAAGACGGAAATGATGGCAATGACCACCAGCAGCTCGATCAAGGTGAATCCGCGGCGGCGCCTCATTGCAAGGATCCTTCCCGTCGGACATTGACGAAACGGATTGTTAGCCCGGTATTACGAATCTACCAACCGTAATACCGAAAGCAAGTGAGCAGCGGCGGCTTTGGCAACGGATGAAGAGGAAGACTGCACGGCCGGAAGCAAAAGCTCGATCAAAACGGCATTGCAAAATGCCGAAAACGGGCGAAGGAAATCGGCTCTGAAATGACACAACAATCAGTCACATATAGCTTTACGCTCAGTTCGCCGGCACAACTGGCTGCCGAAACAAAGCCGCCGGGCGGCAATGGTGCAGTCACGGGTCTGACTTGCTCTCGCTGGCCCGCGGTTGCCTTCGGCGGCAGACGTTCTAGGTTCTAAAGTGATGCGATGCGTGGCGAAGGCGGGGTTTTGCGGTCCAGCGATGTCCAAGTTTCGGACTCCGCAGCCACCCTTGCCGGCGAGGGGAAAAGCGGGTCGCTCGCGGGAGCCAGGACGATGAGTGCTCAAGTCCGCATGGTCTGTGGGGGATGCTTGCGCAGCGTCGAGGTGTCGCCCGATGGCCAGGCGGGCGGGTCGAATGTCTGTCCCTTCTGTGGCGGTCCGATCGACAGCCGAGTCGACACGACCCAGCCACAGACGGAGGTGACCAAGGTTCCCGAGGCGGTGCTCCAGGCCCAAGCGCGCGGGAGTGACTCGTCGTCGGACTGGACAGGGACCTGGAGCCGGGGATCGCTGGGATCGCTGGGCCGGTTTCAGCTTCGGGAGCGGCTCGGTGATGGCGGATTCGGCCAGGTTTACCTGGCCTTCGACCCGCGGCTCGACCGCAACGTGGCGCTCAAGGTGCTCAAGCAGCCCAATCCGAGCGAGCGGGTGATGGAGCGATTCTTCCGCGAAGCGCGCGCTGCGGCCCGACTGGACCATCCCAACATCGTGGGCGTGCACGATGCCGGCTATGATGACGGGCGGTGCTGGGTGGCCTTCCATTTTGTCAGTGGACGGCCGCTGAACTGGTATCGCGATCATCATCGGCTCGATCCGCCCACTGCCGCCAAGATCCTCCGCGACCTGGCCGACGCGGTCGACCACGCCCACCACCTGGGCGTTCTGCATCGTGACATCAAGCCGGCCAATGTGCTGATTGACGACCTTGGGCGTCCGCGGCTGATCGACTTCGGGCTGGCACGCCGCTCGGATCTCGAATCCAGCCTCACCCACGAGGGCGCCGTGGTCGGCACTCCGGCCTACATGAGCCCGGAGCAGGCCCTCGGCTTCAGCAGGCAGGCCGATGAGCGAAGCGACGTCTTCAGCCTGGGCGTCATCTTCTTTGAGGTCTTAAGTGGCCAGCGTCCTTACCTGACGGCCAGCCAGAGCACACCGTCCCAGCAAGCTCCGCCAGGTCCGACCGGGCAGCCGAAGCCGGGGTCGACCCCCTCGGCCCGCGCGATCAACCCGGCTGTGCCGGCAGCCCTGGACCGGATTTGCAGCCGGGCCATTGCCCAGGACCCGCGCGATCGCTATCCGTCGGCGCGGTCCCTGGCCGACGACCTGGACCGATGGCTGCTGCAACATCGAGGCGGCAAAGTCCGGCTCTCGTTCGCGGTCACCACGATCCTACTGGGCCTGGCCTCGGCGCTTCTTTTGACAGTGGGCATCCAAAGTGCGATCTTGGCCTGGAACGAAGGGCCGCGCACGGTGGCAAACCAGGTGCCCACTGCGGTTGCCGCCCCTGCCGCGTCCGGTGCGTCGTCTGCCCCTGCCGCGTCCGGCGGATCGACCCCGCTTGCCGTGCCCGAGAAGCCAGCGCCTCTCCTTGCGAATCTGTCGGCTGTTCAGCTCATCGGAAATTCCAGAAAAGGCGTCTACCACAGGTCGAACTGTTTCTACGTCCAATCCATCAGCGAGGCGAACCACGTTTTGCTGCGTGACGCCAATGAGGCAGTCGCTGGGGGTATGAAGCCTTGCGCGCACTGTAATCCCCCGGTGGGATTGTCGCCGGGCACGAAAGGCCTCCGATGAGGCATTGCTTGTCGCCCGAGGCCCTCCGCATATACAATTGGCCCCTGGATCGAACCAGCCCCTGGAGTCGAGTTCGGGAGCCTTCCATGCCGCATGAACCTCGGGCGAGCGCGCCCGATACGCAAAGGGTGCCAGTTCCAGCCGGTGCTAGCGAGAACGCCGCGGGCCCGCAACCCGCTCACCGGCGACACCGGCCGTCCCCTGCTGCCGAGATTCCGGCAAGCTTGGTTCCCGAGTCCGGCTGGCACTTTCTGCACCTCTTTTACCGGATCGATCGCGATCGGCTCCAGAGCTTGAGTGACCAAAAGTTGCAAGACGGCCGCCGCCAGATTACCGAGGCACTGCAATCTCGCCGTCCGGGCGCCCTGGAACAGCTTCAGTGCTTTGCCATTCCCGGGCACAAGGCCGATTTCGGAATCATCATGGCCGGTCCCGACTTGCGGTCGCTGCATGGCGTCCAGGTGGCGCTTCAAGACTCGACGATCGGGCCAGCGCTCGTGCCTGCCTACTCGTTCTACTCAATCAGCGAAGTGTCCGAATACGTGCCCGACGTCGAGGAATACGGGCGAATCCTCCGCGAGCGTGAACACATGGACCCGGAAAGCAAGATGTATCTTGCCAGGGTCAACACCTACGCCGAGCGGCTGGAACCGATGAACCGCCAGCGCCTCACGCCCGACTTCCCTGAATGGCCGTGCCTCTGTTTCTACCCCATGAGCAAGATGCGCAGCGGCCAGCAAAACTGGTATCTCTTGCCGTTTGAAGAGCGCAGCGAGCTGATGGCCCAGCACGGCCGCAGCGGCATGAAGTTCGCCGGCCGCGTCAGCCAGGTCATCACCGCTTCCACGGGACTTGACAACTGGGAGTGGGGCGTGACTCTGTGGGCGCGTAACCCGCTTTACCTCAAAGACATCGTCTACACCATGCGGTTCGACGAGAGTTCGGCGAAGTATGCGCTTTTCGGCGACTTCTACTTCGGCTACATCGTGCCGCCGGCCGAGCTGCTCGAAGCGGTCCGACTGTGAGCCGCCCGGCCGAATTAGTACTCGCAAGTACCTCCGTCTACCGGCGTGAACTCTTGAGACGCTTAGGGGTTGCGTTTCGCTGCGTGGCGCCCCGGCTGGACGAAGCGAGTCTCGATACGGAGGGCAGGGAGCCCGTTGAAATCGCCGCGCTGCTTGCTCTTGGTAAGGCCTCGAGCATTCTTCCGTTTGAGCCCAGCGCGACGATCATTGGCAGCGACCAAATCGTGGCGATCGAGGGCCGGATCCTGGGCAAGCCAGGCTCACACAAGGGCGCCGTCGATCAGCTCACCTCGCTGTCGGGGCGAACCCACGAGCTGATCACGGCAGTCGCCGTGCTGAACGCCGGGGGGCCACCCCAGGAAGCTCGCCGAAGCTGGCTGCACAGCGACGTTTCCCGCATGACAATGCGAGCGCTTTCTCGTGGTGAAATCGAGCGCTACGTCGATCACGAGAAGCCCTTCGACTGCACAGGCAGCTACAAGTTCGAAGGCCGCGGGATCGTCTTGTTCGAAAAGGTTGAAACGGATGATCCGTCGGCGATCACCGGACTGCCGCTCATCGCGCTTGTGAGCTTCCTGCGGTCGATCGGTCACGCCGTGCCGTAGATGGTAATCGAGGACGCCCGAGGGCCAGATCCGTTTAGACGTCGTCGTCGTGATCACCGCGAGACTTCACGCCCATGACCCTCTCGATGGCCCGAACCAGCTTCTCCATGGCGAAGGGCTTGCGGATGTAGTCGCGGACGCCGAGCATCTCAGCATAGGCCCGGTGGCGGCTGCCCTCGTTGCCGGTGATCATAATGGTGGGAATGAGACCACCGGGCCGGCTCTTGAGCTTCTCGAGGACGAGGAACCCGCTCTTCTTGGGCATCATCATGTCGAGGACCAGGAGGTCGGGGTTTTCGCGTTCGGCGACCATCAGCCCCGAGTTGCCGTCGCGGGCGACCAAAATCCGGTATCCCTTGTTTTCCAGGATGGCGCGCATCGATTCGACGATCTCGTGGTCGTCATCGACGAGCAAAATAGTTCGCTGTTGCGGAGGCATGGCGTGGATTCCCGTCGACTTCGGTGCGCAGCCTGGGATTGGAAGACTAATCTTCATCATAACTCTTGCTGCAGTCCCCGGCAAGTGCCCGATCACGCCGCGAGTTACATATCGATGAACTGGGGTGTTGATAAAAGCGAATGACACGGCCCGCTCGAAGCAAAACGAAACTTATCCTCTTTTGCGGTTCCGGGACTGGCGTCATAATCGACATCGGGACCTCGAGGCTTGGAACCGTGGGATGATTCAACTTCCGGACTTCCGGCAGCGGATGTCATGACGAGGCATGGGGCAGTGCGTGCGGCAGCAACTCGGGGAGGCGATCACCAAGGGAGACAGCGCGATGAGACGCTGGATCAAGACGTTGGCAGGCATCGGCCTGACTGCTGCATGTCTCATGTGCGCGGGCTGTGGCGGGGGCAATGGTCCGCGGGCCAGCATGAAGAGCGCAGCAGCCAGCAATTCGGCGCCGGAGCCATCGACTCCGCCGCCAGCTCCGGCGGAGAGTAAGCTAGCGCCTGCGCCCGTGGCGGCGGCCGCAAAGCCCCAGCCGGCGCCGGCCGTCGCGGCAAAGGAAGACAAGGATCACAGCGGCGATGAGAAACAGGCAGCAGCGGGCCCAAGTACGCCGGCCTCGAAGCCGGACGGTGGCTCGTCCCCAGCTGAAGTGCCGGCCAAAGCGACCAGCAACCAGCCGGCGAGCGCCGGCGGCGCAGCTCCCAGTGAGAGCCCGCCGGTCCCAGCCAATCCCGCACCACCCGGCGGTGCCGCTCCCGCAGGCTCTTTGGGCACGCAAAGCCAAGGGCAAGGGGATATGCCTGGCGGCTATCCGGGCATGGGAAACCCAGGGGATATGCCTGGTGGCTATCCGGGCTCGACAAACCCGGGCGGCATGCCGGCTGGGTATCCCGGCGCGGGGGAGCAAACGCGGGGTGGCGGAGCGGCCGGTTCACCGGGTCCGGGGGGAATGCCTGCCGGCTATCCCGGCACCGCTGGGCAGCCGGGCGGCTATCCCGGATTTCCTGGTCCCGGTGGCATGACGACCGGCTATCCGGGGATGGTTGGAGGGGGCGGTCCCACGCCGGGCGCAGCGGCCGGCGGTGCCTTCGGGGCAACAGTAACCGGCCGTGACGCAAGCGGAGCAAATCCGAACTTTGGACCGGCCGACATTCACTCGCCCGACGGCGCGGTCCGATCCTTCCTGTTTGCCCTTAGTATCAGGGATAAAAACCGGCTCTCGGAAGCCACGGCCCTGCGATCCCAGACGGAGGCGCCCAGCGATAAAAGTAAGGAGCTGTTCGGAAAAATTGTGCTTGGAAACATTTCCGACGCTGAGCTCGACGACATCGCCCGGAAGCTGGACGGCTACCAGGTCGCCGGCGAGAACGCCGTCCATAGCAAGGGCAAGCTCGGAATCATCATCCGGAGGCGGACCGCCGAGGGGGGTTTCTTGAGCAGGACCGTGACTGTCCGCAAAGAGAAGAAGGGGTGGGGCGTGATGGACATCAGCAGTCCCATTGAGTTCACGCCCACGGGTGGAAGCTCGCGACACAGGCACACTGGCACGGTGGCAAAGTGAGCCGGGAGCATCGCGGCGAAGCATTCGCGCCCCGAGGCATGGGTCATTTCTTGCTCGAATATCGTTTCGATGGCTCCTCAACCCTATTTTGAAAAGACGTCTATTGTAAGAACTGCACCAAGCTTCCGAAAAAATGGGCCCACAAACCTTTTTTCCTCAAGTTTTCGGCTTGAATGACCGGGTCCAGGGGCAATTCAAGGTTGTCGGGGCAGTTTGGTATGGAGAATGCTGTTTCTGCGGATTATTGACGTAATGAATGCTCGGCTTTGACATCTGGGCTTGTCCCTTCAACCCCGCTGTTTCCCACGCAGGAACCAAGGAAGGAGCCTGTCTGGTCATGTTCGCTACCAAGGTCAATCTGTGCGCGATCCTCGAAGTCCTCGTCGTCTTCTTCCAGGTTTGCGGCATCATGGGCCTCTGCCTGAGCCGGCTTGCGCCACGGTCTGAATGGTCCTATCGGGGCAAGGTCGGGTTCATTGTCGCCCTCTTCGGACTGGGTATCGCCGGCGCCCTGTGCGGACAGCAGGACTCGGAATTTGCCCTCTTCGCCGGTGGCACCATGACGATCCTGCTCATCGGCATGACCATTGGCGGAGGCACGATCGACACGGCCGAATCGGCTCCTGCCCGCATGGGCACTGAGGTCGCATGACTCGTCGCTCTTTTATCTGCTAACGCAAAGGTTTGTTCTTGCTTAACATCGATCAATCGGGGTCATCTGGCCCCGATTTTTTTTGCGCTCTGATTTGACCGCCTCGAAAACGCGCGCCATAGTTTCCTGACGTTGTTGACCCAGCGAAAGAGCGCGTTCTGCCCTCTCATCCCGGCCGCACATCCTCACCTGCGCTTTTCGCTGCGTGTCTTGTCCTGAGAACCGCACTCGAGTCTAGGCAAGTCCGTTCTGGACTCGTCTGCCGGCGGGCGCGCGACTTAGGGCATTGGGCTGCCGTCATGACGAACCATTCTCCGACCCGAACGACGTATCCCGCTCGCCGTTCGCCACGAGGTCGAGTCGGATTACCGCGGGAGAAGGAACAAGCCATGATGGTTGGACTGAAACGGATTTCAACCGTGGTTGGTCTGTTGGCCCTGACGGCCTCGGTAGCACTGGGCCAGGGAACCGTGGCCAATCCGAACCAGATGACGGCTGATTCGGTGGCCGGTGCCCTCCGAGCCAGCCGCAACCTGTCCGGTTCCCGGATCGAGATCGAGGCTCAGAACGGGCTGGTCGTTCTCAGCGGAAGGCTGGCGCATCCGGCGCTGAAGGCCGAGGCCCTGGCCCTGGCGCGACGCGTCCCGGGCGTTCAGGGTGTGGTCGACCGGCTCCAGGTTCCTGATCGGACAGTTCTTCCCGCGCAGTATCAGCGGCAGGTTGCCATGGGTCATATGCACGGCCAGTCCGGGGCAGAGGCCAGCGACGGGACGTACGGCAACGATGGCGGCATGACCGGCGCCCCAGCCGGCGGCTACGGCAGCGAACCAGTGCCCGGTGGATTTGCCAACGACGGTGGCCCGCTTCCCGAAGGACCGGCCGCGGGCACCGGCGGCAGCGCAATGGCACAACCGGGGCACCCCAACTACGCATGGCCCAGCTATGCTCCCTACCCCAATTTCTCGGCGGTCGGCTATCCGACCGTCTATCCCTGGCAAGCCTGGCCGAACATCGGACCGTTCTATCCTTATCCCGAGGTGCCCCTCGACTGGCGCGCCGTTACCCTCCGGTGGGATGATGGCATCTGGTGGCTGGACTTCAAAAAGCACTACACCAGGCCCTTCTTCACCCCGTATCCGTTTGGCCTCTTCGCCTATTGATATCGACGACGATAACGGAATAATGGTGCCCTGGGCTCTTGCCCGCATACCCCCGAATCGAGCCGGCCGGATCCACTCCGGCCGGCTCGCCGCACTTCGAATAGCGTACAATGGCGGAGGCGTGGACCGGCCAGACGAAAACGAAGCCAAGGTCGCTCTCGTGACGGACTCGTCGCAGAAGCAAGCACGGCGGTGCCTTCGCGAATGGGTAGCCGCTGCGTTTTTCGTGGCGGCTGCGGGCATCGGCTGCCTGATCTACTTCCAGGGTCAGCCGTCGTTCCGCAGTGAGCTCTTGATTACCGCGGGAAGTAGCACCGGCTTGAGATCCCAGATCGCACGGCGGCTGGCACAGGCCGCCGGGACACAAGGGCTCACACTGAAGGTCCAGGGATCGCTGGGCTCGATCGACGCTCTCGACAAGGTCGATCGTGGAGTACTGGATCTGGCTTTGGTCCAGGGCGGCCTCGACCCAGCGCGGCACCCCCGCGTACGCCAGGTCGCCGCGATGTACGTGGAACCGCTGCATCTGCTTGTAAAACCCGAGTTGCACGCGACGGTACAGCGGAACCTCTCCAGCTTGCGCGGCAAGACCGTCAACCTGAGCGTCAGTGGCAGCGGCACGCACGAGCTTGCCCGGGACGTCCTCCAATTCGCCGGTCTCAGTCCGCCCCTAAATGGGAGCTCAGGCGATTACCAGGTTATGACGGCTAGCTATCAGGAATTAGAAAGCCAGATTGACAGCCGCAACCTGCCTGACGCGATCTTCACGGTTTCAGCGCTGCCATCGCCGCTGGTCCGGCATCTGGTCGTCCGCCGGAATTACCGACTGGTCGCGTTGCCGTTTGGCGAGGCCTTCTCGCTCGGGTCGTTCGACAAGACCGAAGCCGGGAGAAATCCCTCAGGCTCGGCCGACCACGACGACGTCACCCGCTCGCGCATCTACTCGACGTTGATACCGGCGTTCACTTACGGGGTCGAACCCCCCAGCCCTCCCGAGCCGCTGCCCACCTTCGGTCCCCGGCTCTTGCTGGTTGCCCGTGCTTCGGTTCCCAAGCAAACCGTGCGGCTCATTCTTGAAGCCATCTTCTCCAGCGAGTTTTCACAGTATACCCGGCCTGCGCTGGTACCCGGCCTGCTGGATCTGGCTCCCGAATACCCCGGGCATCCCGGCACCGCCGAGTATCGGGCGTACCACCAGCCTCTCCAGGCCGGCTATGTCCTCGACTTACTGGAAAAGGCCACCAGCCTCAGCGGAGCGTTTGCTGGGGCGCTTTTCTGCTTATGGCACTGGTGGCGGCAATATCATCGCCGTCGCCGTGATCTAGGGTTCGAGACCTACATGGTCAGGGTGGCGGAGGTCGAGAGGAAGGCCCTCGACCTGGAGCACCGCGCGATGCTCGATCTGAAGGAGCTGCTCGATCTCCAGGTCGAGCTGAACCGGCTCAAGAACGAGGCGATCGCCCGATTCGCGGAGGGAAAGCTGGAGGGTGAAGCGCTCATCTCCGGTTTCATCGCCCATGTTAACGACGCGCGTAACTACCTCAACCAGCTGATCCTTCACGAGCGCGAAAATCTCGAGGACCGGGCCCGGTTCGAGAATCGGTCTTCCCGGGAATTGTGGCACGAGAAGATGGGCCATGGACCCGAAGAGATCGAACGCGCGACCTCGCAGCCGGGCTGACCGTCCCCTAGCCGGCAATGCTAGTTTTCGTCTTCCCAGGCTTGCCGCGCGCTGGCCCAGCGATCAAACTGAGGTCTGCGGGAAGAGGGCGTAGCGCACAGAGGCACAAGCTTCCGGCAGAGGAGCAGGACCGGTGAGCGGAACGCGGATCGCAAGCATTTCCGGGCTTCGCGGGGTCGTCGGCGACGGCATGGACCCCGTGGTGGCCGTCGAGTTCGCGGCGGCCTATGCCAGCAATTGCGAGCGAGGGCCGATCATCGTCAGCCACGATGGGCGGATTTCCTCGACCGTTTTCGTGCCGGCTGTGGTGGCAGGCGTAACCGCGACCGGCCGCGATGTTCTGCTCGCCGGCGCGGCCGCCACCCCCACCGTTGGAATTCTGGTGAAAGAACGCGGCGCCGCCGGCGGCATCCAGATCTCGGCCTCCCATAACCCTCCGCAGTATAACGGTTTGAAATTTTTTCAGCCGGGAGGCATGGTGCTCAGTCCCGAGCAGGGACGTGGAGTGCTGGACCGCTGGCAGCGCAAAGACCTGGCCTGGGCCGCCTGGGATGGACTAGGAAAGACCCGCTCGATCGAGGAACCCGACGAGATCCATCTGGAGCGCGTCCTCGCTGTCGTCGACGTCGAGGCGATTCGTCGCCGCCAGTTCCCCGTGGCGCTTGATGCCTGCCACGGAGCCGGCGGCCGGCTCGCGGCGCGCTTGTTGCGGACGCTGGGCTGTCGTCCCATCGTTTTGGGTGCCGAGCCCGACGGCCACTACGACCATTTGCCCGAACCGACCGAGAAGAACCTGCGGTCGTTCTCAGCCATGGTCGCCGCGATGGGAGCGGCCGTCGGGTTTGCTCAGGATCCCGATGCCGACCGGCTGGCGATCGTCGACGAGTCCGGCCGCTACATCGGCGAGGAGCTGACTTTGGCCCTGGCGGCCTTGCGGCGGTTCAGCCAGACGCAGGGGCCGGTGGTACTCAACCTGT
>JBKQMU010000342.1:0-7240 GCA_052146555.1 Isosphaeraceae bacterium | reverse complement strand
CGGACGTGACGTTCGCCGGGGATCGCACTTTGGCCACGATTCAGCTAAGGGGCTGCACGACCAGGCGTAGTCGGTGCAGCTTATAGGGTTGGTTACTTCTGATCGGAGGAACGCCCGATCGGGTGAGTTTACACGACCAGCCTGAGTACTACCCGAGCGCCACTAGTGAGCGCGTTCGGTTTTGGCAGCGCAACCGCATCATCTCGGGCCTCTGTCTGGGCGTGGTCGTGGTCGAGGCGGCACCGCGGAGTGGCTCACTTTCGACGGCCCGCCACGCGATGGAGCAGAACCGCGAGGTCTTCGCCGTGCCTGGCCCGGCCGACAGCCTGGCCAGCCGCGGCTGCCATCGCCTCATCCGCGACGGCGCTCGCTTAGTCGAGACCGTGGACGACATCCTCGAAGAACTTGGCCCGCTCGTCCGCGAGATTCCCACCGCGCCCGACGAGCCACCGGTCCGCCATCCCGCCGAACTTGCCCTCACCGACCAGGAGCGATCGCTCCTGGGCCATCTCGAAAGCCATCCCGTCGGCGTCGACGAGCTGATCCTCCGCACCGGCCTGACGGCCTCCCAGGTCATGGCCACCTTGAGCGTGCTGGAGCTCAAGCGGATGGTCCGGCGGCTTCCTGGTCATCAGTTCATCCGCGCGTGACGTTCGCCGGGGATCGCTCTTGGGACACGATTCAGCTAAGGCAGTCAACCCAGAAGTTATCCATCCTGCTCGGACGTCATCGAGAAATGTCCCTGTTGCCGACTCGCTGGGCAAGGGGCCCCCCCAGGGTCAGATAACGGAGACGCTGCTATCTGTTGCGGTAAAATGGAGGGCTTGTTAAAATAACCAATCTTGCCTAGTCTATGTATTCTACGGGAGTTAACAGCAACGTCCCGTTTCCTTTTCACTGATTGGGATTTCTATGCGCCTCTCTCCATTCCGTCCTTCCTGTGAAGCCGTAGAGTCTCGGTGCCTTCTGAGTTCTACCCCGATACACACGACGTTCAGTGTGCAGCCCCTGAGTGACACTCAGGTGGCCTTGTTCTGGAAGCCCTTACCACGTGCTGTGGAATATCTCGTCCAGAAGGCCCAGGTTACCACCCAAGCGATCAAAGTACACAATCGCCTGGTCTACAAGTCGCAGACCGGCCCGTGGACGACCGTGGCCGCCTACAGTAATAGTACCCTCAGCACCGTTCTCAATGGCTTGCGGCCCTCCACTAGCTATCAGTTCAACGTGATTACGGTGGGGCCACACGCCCAGTTCCCGGGAATACCTCGGCCGGTCCGTACTATGGATGTGCTGATCCCCGATCCGGGGTCATTTACGCTCCAGTTGAGCAAGGTCACTTCGTCCCAGGTGAGCCTATCTTGGAGTGCTTCCAAGGGGGCCAACGGCTACACCGTATGGGGGTTCACCGATGCCATTTTGAACTTACTGAGCACGTCTACCAGCACGACAACTACCATTACCGGGCTGGCGTCGCATACGTCCTATACCTTCATCGTGAGTGCTCAGAGTTCGGCTGCAGGCAATGTCTGGTCCAACAATCTGGTGACTACGACCACGTTATGAGGGGGCTTCCGGGTACCCCGACCGACCCTCGAGGGCTCAGTCGGAGTAATCCTCCTCGCAGTGGTCGCAGTGGTTGAGGCCGTGGGCCAGGGCTCCGCGCCTGAGATTTGCAGCGGCGGCGCGACCGTTCTTCCCTTTATCAGAAATCGCCACGGGCCTGGAGTTCAGCCCGGAGCTGCACCCGTCGTCGATCGGTCATCTTGAGCACGTCGACCGTGGCCCGGCCAACAGGGGTGAGGCCGACGATCACCGGGCCTTGAAATTGGAAGTGCTCGGGCCACTCCTGGTGACGCGGGTCGAAGAGCCTTTCGATGTTTCCTGTGGCCGAGTCGCGACCCGAGAGATTCGGCCCCTTCGCGGCGTTGCACCGCTCGCAGGCGAGCCAAAGATTATCGGGGTGGTCAGTCCCTCCGTGCTGCCGCGCGATGATATGCTCGACATGAAAGGTAACGAACGGCTGGGCGGATTGCGGCAAACGGCAATACTCGCAGCGGTCGAGGGCCCGCTGCCTTACACTTTGGCGTGTGGCGGCATCCATCAAGAGTCCGTCTGCCTTGCCAGAACGGCTCGTGCCTTCGCCTGCAAGAGGCTGATGATGTCGATGGCGTCGACGTACGCTTTGTACTCGGCCCGCTCCTCGGGTGTGAGCTCGCCCTCATTGCACTTTTCGGCCAGCTCATCGATCCTTGCCTGGACATCTTGCGTCGCTCGCAGGGCCGCGAGCTCTTCGGCGAACTTGACGGGCATCATCTGCCCGACCGGCTCAAGGAGCTGCGAGAGGACGTTTTTCGTTGAATGCTGTATTTGGCCCATCACGTTTCCTGTTCCGCGGAGCAAGGCGTCGGTTCCGACAGAAGTCCGTTGACGCCTTTTCCAATCGTACCATGTTCCGAGACTTTCGACGCGATGAATGAGGCGAGCGGGCCGCTGTCCACTGCGGTCGGCCCGGTGAGTGCGAGGATCAAGAGGGGATCGGCGGCAACAGCACCGTTGTCGGCCGATCTCGGATGTGGTTCCTTTTGTGGCGATCAAGCCAGGTCGAACAGCAACACTTCCGAGGGCCCGTCGGCCCGGATCGTCAGCCCCGGCTCATGACTGACTGCGGCCCCATCCCCGGCTGACAGCGTGAGGCCGTTTAAGCTCACGTCACCTCGCAGAATTTGCACCCAGGCGTGGCGGCCCGGCGGAATCTCATGCGTGATCTCTCGGCCTTCGTCCAGCGTGGCGAGAGAGAGACGAGCGTCCTGACGGATTGTCAGCGAGTCATCACTTCCGTCCAGCGAGGCGACGAGGCGCAGCCGGTTTCGCCGCTCCTGCTCGGGGAAGGCTCGCTGTTCGTAGGACGGCTCCAGCCCCTCCCGCTGGGGCTGCAGCCAGATCTGGTAGAAGTGGACCGTCTCGGTCGGCGATGCGTTGAATTCGCTGTGCGCGATACCGGTTCCCGCGGTCATTCGCTGCAACTCGCCCGGTCGGATCGTGCTGCCAGCGCCGAGGCTGTCGCGATGCGCCAGGGCTCCGGAGAGGACATAGGTGACGATCTCCATGTCTTCATGCCGGTGAGTGCCGAACCCTTGACCGGGCTGCACTCGGTCCTCGTTGATAACCCGCAAGGCACGGAACCCCATGTGCCGGGAGTCGTAGTAGCGGGAGAACGAAAAGGTGTGGCGAGTGTCCAGCCAGCCGTGGTCAAAGTGACCTCGCTCAGCCGACTTGCGGACGCTGATCATCGAACTGCTCCTATCAGTTTAAGTGCCAATAATTGACGTATCACTTATCTGGTCAAAAAAACGGACTCAACCCCCGACGGCAACATCGAGCGGCTGGCGGGCCTTTTCGAGCAGCCGGATTAATTCCCGCAATTCCGCCGTGGTCAAATGCCCGATCAGCCGCTTGTGCAGAGCGGCCACCGGCCCGTCAAGCTTGCCCAGCAAGGATAGGCCCTTGGGCGTGATCGCCACGAAGATGACCCGACGATCCTCGGTCGAGCGATCCCTCGTGAGCAGCCCGATGGCCTCCAGGCGGTCGATCAAGCCAGTAATGCCCGGCACAGCGGCGATCATCCGGTCGGCGATCTCCAAGATCGGCAGCGGCTTACCCTCGCCCCGAAGGATGCGAAGAACGTTGTATTGCGATGGAGTAAGACCGAACTCCCGAAATAGCCGGGCAAAGCAGATGCCGAAGCGGTCAGCGGTGCGGGCGATGCTCAAGGTCGCCTCCTGCTCAGGCGAATCGAACGGACGCCGCTTCTTGAGTTCCTTCTGCAATCGCCCGCCCGCCATGGCTCTTTCCCCCCACCCCGGACAGAAAGCACACTGTTAGTTTACACATCAACTAACTGCGCGTCAAGTGATCGCTGAGGATGGATCGGAGGGCGATGATCCATCATTCTGGAGAGTCCACGCTCAATTCCGGCCCAGCCGCCTTTGCTCGACGCGGGTTAAGCGATCGTTGCGGGCCGGGGCGCGGCAGGGGAGCAATCGGCAGGGGCGACCCAGCTCAGAATACCTTCGGTGTCCAACGAATACCAACCTACTTAACGTGTTCTTTTCGAGGCGTCGAGGGTGATGGTGCGATGTGGGAGGCGATGAGGTCGCCGAGCAGTTGTCGGTCGGGGGGGACTAAAATGATTCCCGCTTTGCCCTCGATAATGTTCTGGGTTTCGAGAATCTCGAACATGGTCTCGGAGATCTCGGGGTCCTGTGAAATCTTTTCTAGCGCTGCGCCGACAATCTGGGGGCGGAGAGCGGCGGCTTTGGCAAATTCGATGGCGGCCTGGCGTTCGGCGGTGCTGGTGATGATACTCACCTGGTTGGCGCCGTCCTGCTTGATGGCGCTTGTGACCTGGCGCAGTCGATTGACCACTTTCCCCTCGATCTGCTGCATCATGCCAGCGTCACGGAAATGTACCTTGCGGATGTAGACGGAGCCGAGCTTGTAGCCCCATTCCTCGGATTGCGGGCAAACTTCGGTGCGCACTGTCAGGCTCATCGTGTGGCGATTCTCCAGCATCTCCGCCAGCTTCATATTGCTCAGGCAGCGGACAGTGGCGTTGCCGACGTTGGCAGCCAGCGAGCCACGAGGGTCGGCGTTCTTGAAAAGATAGGAAATGGGATTGCTGATGTACATTTCGTACCAGATTCCGATGCCCATCGGCGCGCCTTCCTCGGAGTTGACCGGCTGGCTGCGCAGGTATTGTTGGTCGAGCCGCATGTCGAGGTTGTAGCAACGTCCCAAGAAGTTGACGATCAAAGCCTGCAGTCCGAGCTTTGGCCACAGGAAGTGCAATCCGGGCTCGTCCAAGACTCCGATGACCTTGCCGAATAAGACGTAAGCCTTGCACTCTCGTTCCCAGACAATGGTGTAGAAACCAAACGCGCGCGCCAGACCGAGGACAATCGGCAAGACAAAAAAGAGGCCGCAGAATGTCACAATCGCCGCAATCGCGAAGTCAATCATGGTTTGTCTCCCGGATGACGAAGCGGCATTGGCTGTAAAGCTTGAGGCGGACGTTGCGCAGATAGGCGCTTAATGCGCCCGGGCCGCTCTTCTTCAACTCGGCCAGTTGCGTCGCCATGGCCATGAGTGGCTCGACTTCAGCCTGGGCTTTCAGGGTTTCGATTTCCACCGCGCGTTTGGATTGGACAATTTTCTGATCGGCGGAGGCTTGGGCGAGGCTAATGTCGGAGGACACCTGGTTGTACGCCGTGTTGATGGCCGCCAGCGCTGACTCGACTTCCGGCGGCGGATCGATGCCGGTAATGAGAGAGGAGTCCAGCGCAATTCCGTAGCGGGCATCGGACGACGCACATTCGCGCAACATGTGATCGTTGATGTCGCTGAGGTTTTTGCGCAGGTCGTTGATCGAGATGCCGATCGCGACAGTGGAGACCTCCGGTTTCGCCTCGACCCCGAATAACTGGTCGGAAGCCGGTGCTTCGAAGTTGGCGATGCGCTCGCGGAGGATGGAGACGAAATATCCCATCACATGTATGACGGGTCGGTTGACGCCGAAGAGATAGGCGTAGAGATTGTTTTCGGAGATCCGATAGCGAATCTGGCCGTTAAGGCCGGTCTTCAGTTGATCCTTTGTCACTGCCTCGAGAATCGTTCCCCCGGTATTCGCCGATGGGGTTTCAGGATCGTAGGCCATGTTCATCGTCTGGGTCGCAATGTTGACCTTGTGAACTTTCTCCCAAGGCCATTTGAAGTACGGGCCGCCCGGCTGGATGACGCGAACCTGCGGATAACAATAGCGCTGTCGCTCCTCTTCCTGAAGAGACTTGGCGATGGGGTCGTCGAGCGTGGTCGCGGTTCCCACCCGTTCGGCCCGTCCGAAGGAGGTCTTCACGGCCCTTTCATTTTGATCGACCGTGAAGAAACCACCGATCAGGTATCGCATAACGAACCAGGCTATGAATCCCACGATGCAGCCGAGAAACATCAGGTCCGGATTGTTCATTGGCGCAATTCCTCTGGGCGCTCCCGAGGCCTGGGTCGTGACGCTCCCACAGATAACATAAAGCGCGGGCTCCGTTGCCGTGCAGTTTCGGGAGTATCATAGTACCGTTCCGGGCACATCATACACATCTTGCCCGCGATCGTCACCGCGTGTGAGGGCCCAAAGAGTATGGGGCTCTCGCACTTGCTTGGGGTCGCAGCTTCGTCGCACGGCGCTTCGGCACTGACCCCGCGCTGCGGCTGGCCGCCCACCGCCGTGTGGGGACCTACTACGAAGCTCGGGCCAAGACGTCGCCGTACATCGACGGCGACATCGAGGCCGGCCGTCACCTATTCCAGGCGGGAGAATACGATCGGTCGTACGAACTTCTTGGAGGGGTGTCGGACTGGCCGCAAGCTCGTGGCCGCGTTCGCGAGGGGCTGCACCTCCTGGAGCCCTTCCTGGCCGAATCCGTCCGGGAGGCGATGACGCCCGATCGGGTCGGCGGAGTGCTGGGGACCGTCGGCAACGCCTGCCTCCGCCTGGGCCAGGTGGAGCGGTCCATCGGCTTCTACGAGCAGGCCCTGATCATCGATCGCGCGATCGGTGACCGGCAAGGCGAGGGGACCGCTCTCGGAACCTGGGCCTCGCCTACGCCGGCCTGGGCCAGGTGGAGCGGGCCATCGACTTCCTGGACCAGTCGCTGCGGATCGGGCTGGGGATCAAGGACCCGGAGATCGTCCAGGTCGTCAGCCCACAACTGGAGCGGCTGCGAGGAGGCGGGGGCGAGGCACAACCTGGCAGCGGGGGGGTAGCGGCAGCAACGGTGCGAAACCGAAGCCCCCGGGGACAGACCAAGTGAGGAGTGATTTCGGCCTGAGTCTCCGAGGTCAGGCCCCGGGGCCACTCGAGCCAGTCTCTCGCAATAGACGAGCTCGAGCGGTCTACTGTTGAGTTGAGGACAAGACGGTGCCTGATCCCTTCTCCGTCGAGGGAGTGGGGGGAACCCCGCCTGCGGGTCGGGCCGGTACGGCCGGATGAGGGGATTCCGCACGCCAGAGCAAGCCCCCCGGACCCTCAACCGCCGTTGCGCGGCACCTTCTCCCAGGGGGCATAGGTATGGACACAACTTTTCGAGTGGGTCATCCCGAGCGATCGGGAAAGAGACGCGGGAGTTGGCGCCTCGCCAGGTTGAGGATCTCGTCGAGATCCTCGACCTGCATCAGGTCATCGATC
>JBKQMU010000341.1:0-10138 GCA_052146555.1 Isosphaeraceae bacterium | reverse complement strand
GCCCTGAAGATCGTCCGCAGACAGGAGCCCGAGGACGATGTGTACATTCAGCAGGCAAGAACCGAGTTCGAGGCGGCTCAGAAGCTGAACCACGCGGCGATCGCCAAGATCTACGACTACCGCCAGCGCAGGTCTTGGTTCAAGGTCACCGGCTGTGAGCTGCTGATGGAATACGTCGACGGCAAGACCCTCGATGAAGTCGAGGCTCCGGAGCTAGGACAGCTCGTCTTGATCTTTGGCCAGGTGGCTGCGGGGCTGGCGCATATGCACCGCCGCGGCGTCTTCCACGGTGATATGAAACCGAACAATGTGATGCTGTCGAAAAGCGGGCAGGTAAAGCTGATCGACTTCGGCACCGCCTGGATTCGCGGCCAGGACAAGAATCGCATTCAGGGAACGCCTCAGTACATGGCCCCCGAGCAGGCCGTCGAGAAGGTCGTCTACGAGAAGACCGATATTTACAACCTCGGTGCCACGATGTACCGGATGTTCACGGGCCGATTCGTCCAGCAGGGTATTCCCACACCCGGCGAAGAACGCAAGGTGACCCTACCGGCCCGGCTCAACCCCCGGATTCCCGCCGACCTTAACACCTTGATCGTCGCATGTCTCCAGGCCGACGCCAGCAGGCGCCCCGACAGCATGCTCGACATCCGCGACCAGCTCGACAAGATCGCCCATGAGCTGGGTCTCCAAGAGGTCGATCTGCGGGGCGCCGAGGATGAGTGAGTCGCCGTATCGAAACCCGCGGTCATCCAGGCTTTTCAGAATGGGAGCCAGCGTAAATGAGCACGACAATTCGCCAAGCTCTGCCTCGCGAAGCGAGCGACTCGAACACGGAGAAGAGGATCTTCATTCCCGGCGCGCCCTGGGACCTGTACGAGGCCATCGTCGACCTGCTTCCCGAGGGATCGCCGGTCCGCGCCTCGTACGATGGAAAGGATCTAGAGATCATGGTCACGGGGCCGTTGCACGACGACTTTGCGGACCTTCTCGATGCCTTCTTCAAGGCGGTTGCCGGCAGCCTGAGAATTCGCTTCAAGCCTCAGGGCCAGACGACATGGAAGCGGCCCAAGATCCGCAAGGGCATCGAGTGCGACCGGTGCTATTACCTCGATCCGGTGAAGATCGCCGCGGCGCTGGCGGCCAGAGAGTCTGGATCCAACGACGTCAGGGACTATCCGGACCCTGACCTGGCGATCGAGGTCGACATCTCCCCTCCCGAAGCCGACCGGCTCTCGATTTATGAGAGCATGTCCGTCGCGGAAGTTTGGATCTTCGATGGCACGAAACTATCGATTCTCAGGCTCGGCGAGGACGGCCGCTACCACGACTCGGAAACCAGCGGCTTCCTTCCGCTGGAGGCCAGCCAGGTACCCCGCTGGATTCTCGAGGAAGATCTCACAGATTACGAGGCGTGGGTGCAGCAAGTCCGTTCGTGGGCGGTTGGTGAGCTGAAGAGTACAAAGCGCACCTGAGCCGAGTCACGCTTACCACATAACTCGGACCGGATAACATGAGAAGGCTTGATCCTTCGAAACCAGCTCTGCTCCCTCAACGATCGCTTGAGAAATCAATAGCCTGTCAAAGGGATCTTTATGAATAAGAGGCAGCCCGTCTACTGCGAGGACATGCGCGACGGAAACAGGCAAGAGCTCAAGGCCATTGGCTTGTTGCCGCATAACGAGATCAGCTATCGGCAGACCATGACGCAGCTTGCCGAGCTGAGCCTTGATGATGATCTCCCAAACGCTGATAACACTTAGAAATACGGTATTTGTGGAGTCGCGGAGAGCCGTCAGCGCCGCCGTGGAAAGCTGCGCCGGATTGCTGTCCCACCAGATAAATGTGTGAGTATCGAGCAGCAGTTTCATGGGTCGCCAGTCCAGAACTCGTCCGGAAGTGGCGCGTCGAAGTCGGGGCTGGGCTCGATGGCCCCGATGTGTAGTCCCGGCACGCGAGGACTCGCCCCGCGGCAGGGAACGATCCGAGCGATCGGGTTCTTTCCATCGCTCAAGATCACTTCATTCCCGCTCCCGACAAGCTCGAGCGCCTCGTCGATGCGCGATGCAAACTCTCGGACGTCAATCGTGATCTCCACGATCCGGCCTCCTTCCGACTCGGATTATACCCAAGCGGCGGCGGCGCCGTCTCAGGGAAGACCGTAAGAGCCATTTTCCCTTAGTCCGACAGTCTTTCGGCAATCCCACCGGCATCTCTGGCAGCGCCGACCTTGTCAGGTCTGACCCCGGGCGTCTAACATGGAACGTTCGCATTTTGCGGACCCCACTTGCGGTTCGGGTTGCTCCGATCCGGCCGCTCCGGTACGGTACTCACCCGGCAAGGAGCCCATGCAGTACAATCCCGCCAATCCGCTCATTGTGCAGGGGGATCGCACGATCCTGCTGGAGGTCGATAACCCGCTGCACGCCGAGGCCCGTGACACGATCGCGCCCTTCGCCGAACTGGAGAAGAGCCCGGAGCACATTCATACCTACCGCCTGACGCCGCTGTCGCTCTGGAACGCCGCCGCCGCCGGCATCTCCGCCGAGGAGATGATCTCTGGACTCGAGGCTTACTCCAAGTTTCCTCTGCCCACGAACTTGGCCGCTGATCTGCGTGATCTGGTCAGCCGGTATGGCCGGGTCCGGCTCGAGCGAGAGGGAGGCATGCTGCGGCTGATCACGCAGGATCAGCCGCTCCTGGAAGAGCTGGCGCGGCAGCGGGGCGTGCGCGATTACCTGGGAGAACGCCTCGATGCGACCAGCTTCGCCATCGACGATGCGCACCGCGGCGTGCTCAAGCAGGCGCTGATCGCTGTTGGATACCCCGCCCAGGATCTGGCCGGGTATACGCAGGGTGCAAAGCTCCAGCTCGCGCTGCGGACCCAGATGCGATCCGGTGGTCCGTTTGTCGTTCGCGACTACCAGCGCGGGGCAGTGGACGCCTTCTATGCCGGTGGCGACGTGCGGGGAGGATCGGGGGTCATCGTGCTCCCTTGCGGCGCGGGCAAAACGATCGTCGGTCTTGCCGCCCTGGCGGCTCTCCAGACCGAGACCCTGGTTCTGACCACGAGCACGACGGCCGTGGAGCAGTGGCGGCGCGAGATCCTGGACAAAACGGACATCGAACCCTCCAAGGTCAACACGTACACCGGCGATTCCAAGTCGATTGGCCCGGTGACCCTGGCGACGTACCAGATCGTGACCTATCGGCCCAGGAAAGACGGCGACTTTCCGCACTTCGGCCTGTTCAACCAGCGAGACTGGGGGCTGATCATCTACGATGAAGTGCACCTGCTGCCCGCGCCGGTGTTCAGGGTCACCGCCGATATCCAGGCGCGGCGGCGGCTCGGGCTAACGGCCACGCTGGTTCGTGAGGACAATCGCGAGGAAGACGTCTTCAGCCTGATCGGGCCCAAGAAATACGACGTCCCCTGGCGTGTGCTCGAGACCAAGGGCTGGATCGCCGAAGCGCAGTGTCATGAGATTCGCCTGGGCCTTCTCTCGGATTCGCGGATGGAATACGCCGTGGCCGAGTGGCGCGACAAGTTTCGCTTGGCCAGTGAGAACCCGGGAAAGGACGACCTGGTGAAACTGCTTTTTACGCATCACGATGGGCCCGACGACCGGGTCCTGGTGATTGGCCAGTATCTCAAGCAACTGCGGCGGATTGCTGAGCGGTTCGACCTGCCGCTGATCACCGGGTCAACGCCCAATAGCCAGCGTGAAGATCTATATGATCGGTTCCGGAGCGGGGCCATCCGCCGCCTGGTGCTTTCGAAGGTTGGCAATTTCGCCATCGATCTACCCGACGCCAACGTGATGATCCAGGTCTCCGGCACCTTCGGCAGCCGGCAGGAAGAAGCGCAGCGGCTAGGGCGAATCCTCCGGCCCAAAGAGGGAGAAAAGCCGGCCTGCTTCTACTCTTTAATCACCCGCGACACCCGCGAGATGGACTTTGCCCATCATCGCCAGCTTTTCTTGACCGAGCAGGGATACAGCTACGAAATTCTGGACGAATCGGAGCTCGCCGAGCGGCTTCAGGTGTGCTCCGACCATGCGAACTGTCCCGCAAGCAACGTTCTCCCGCCCCAGTCCCAGCGATCCATCGGAACGAAGGAACGATGAGTCAAGCGTCCTCCCGGGTATCCGTCAAGCTGCACAGGAACGTGGCCTTGATTCGAACCTCCGAGCCGGTACTAACCGAGGAGCTGCTGGCCCGGAAATCATTGGCCCGGCTGGTGCTGGCGCGGCTTTCTGAGACGTTCCTTCTCGTCCGGCCCGATGAGACCGATGCCGCCATTGATGAACTGCGTAAGATGGGCCACTCGCCCCGGATCGTCCGCTAGAGGAAGGCACTGATGGCCACTCCGCCAAGCTCCAGCCCCGATCCTGGCCCCACGATGACGACGGCTGCCGGAGACTCGAGGGCCGAGGCCACCGACGCAAGGCTTGCCTTCCGAACGGCCTTGGCGCGCTATCAGACCGCTCTGCTCCTCTCCATCGTTGGGGCTCGCGGCCTGGCAAGCGAAGCCGCAAGGCCCACCACGCTGGCCGCCGACCTGACCGCCCAGCTCGATTCGCCGTCGGCCGTCGCGGAACTTCTGGCCGGCCTCTCCGCCGGTGCCCGTCAGGCCCTTTGCCTCTTCGCGCTACTGGAGACTTCAGTCTGGCCGCTGGCGGGCTTGATGCACGCCCTGGCGACTCTCGGCGTGGAACCAAGGCCTGTGACCCTCGACCTGCTGCAGCGCGGACTGCTGGCCCTGCAAGTTGCAGCGGGAGAGCCACCGATCGACGACTTCCCCCGTCGGATCGAGCAAGGCCCTCTCTCTTCGCTGCGTCTGAGAGTCCATCCTTCGGTACCCCAGGCGGTACGGACGGTCAGGCCGGAAATCAATCTGACCGGCGCAGCGGGCGCCGTGGGACAGATCCGCGAAGCCGACGGACTGGAGCCGATCTTGCGGCTGGGGGCCATCTGGCAGCGCGTCGGCATCGAGCCCTTGCGCCAGACCCAGCAGGGAAGTCTCTACAAGCGCGATTCCGAGAGCATCGACGACGATCCGGTACTTGTCAGCGCCGTCAGCGACGCACTGGAGCCGCTCTCGGCTCTGCCGCGATTCTGGCTCCAGCTCGCGCGCCGGCTTGGGCTGATCCTCCCCGACGTCTCCGGTGAGAGACTGGTGGCGGCCGGGCCGGAGTTCTGGGTCGACAACGCCGTGCATCTGCCGCAGATGATCGCCACCGGCTGGCTCGGCCTGGAAGATTGGTCGGAAGTACCGGCCGCACTCTCCGAAGGCGATGAGAATGCTCCTCCCCCCATGCACTTTCTCCGCCCCGCCCTGCTCCTTGGGCTGGCCTGCCTGGAACCGGAACAATGGGTGACCCTCGAAGACCTCGGCAATCACTTGCGCGCCGTCAACCCGGTATGGGACCGGCCCGGCTGGCAACTTGATCTAGAAACCGCCGCACAACCGGTGCGGGGAGGCTCATCCTCGCGCGCCCGCAATGACGCAGCCGGCGCGCGCTTCACCCGGGGCGAGCGGTTGCTTCGCTCCGTGCTCCTAGGCGCTGGCTACTCGTTGGGCCTGGTGCGCGCCGGCCAGGAGAAAGAAACCGGGCGCACGGTCGTTCAACTCACGCCGCTGGGCCGGTACGTGCTGGCGATCGGCCCTCCGCCGGCTCCTCGACAGGCGGCCGAACATTTTCTTTTCGTCCAGCCCAATTTCGAGATCATCGCTTACCGCCAGGGACTGACGGCTCAGCTCGTCGGCCGCCTCAGCCGCTTCGCCAAGTGGACCAAGGTTGGTGCGGCAATCGAGCTGGAGCTCTCGCAGGAGTCAATCGTTCACGGTCTAGAAGGGGGCATGACCTCGGTCCAGATGATCGAGCTCTTGACCCGGCATTCGCAGCGCCCGCTGCCGGCGACCGTCCTCGATGCCGTGGAGCGGTGGGCCAGTCGCCGCGAGCGCATCACCTTTTACGCCGCGGCCACGCTCATCGAGTTTGGCACCGCCGCGGAGCGTGATCTGGCACTGGCGCATTGGCAAGAGACCGACCCCAAGACGTTCGTCCCCGTCGCCGAGCGGTTCCTCTTGGTCGAGAACCCGCAGAAGGTTCCCACCGGTCGAATTCGTACTAGCGGCTCGCGCGATTATCGCCACCCTCCCGAGAAATGTGTCTCGATCGAGTCTGATGGCATCACCCTTACCCTCGACCCGTCGCGCGCGGACCTGCTGATCGATGCTGAGCTGGTAAGGATCGCCGACGAGATCCCGGCGACCCAGGCTCGACCGCGCTCTGTTACCTCCGGCGCGCCGGTCCGTCGATTCACCATCAGTACCGACTCGATGACCCGCGCCGCCGCGATGGGTATCAGCCGGACCCAGATCGTCGACTGGTTCCAGCGCCGGACCGGAGGGCCCCCCTCGCCGGCAATCCGACTCCTCATCCAGGATTCTTCCCGACCAACCGCCCTGACTGCGCGGCGGATGCTCGTGCTCTCTACGTCCTGTGCGGACCTGGCCGACGGCCTGCTCCAGCATCCTGTAACACGCGACCTGTTGGGCCAGCGGTTGGGGCCAACCACGCTCTCAGTACCCGAAGATCAGCTCGACGGACTCGTGAAGGCCCTCGCTCTCTTACGCTACAAACTCGAGATCGAGTGATTCGTAGGCGGCGACTTTGAACTCTCGAACGAGCGCGCACGCAACCGGCGAGTCTCAGAGGATCTTGAACTTGACGTTGCGGAACTCAATGCGCCAGCCTCTCGCGGCGAGGCCGAGGTAGCCGCGCGGGACCTGGCAGTTCTTCCACTGGTTGGTCACACCACCGTTGACCCAGAGCGTGACGCTGCGTTCCTTGCATGTGAGCTCGTACGTGTTCCACTCGCCGGCGGGTTTCACGCGCTCTGCCTGCATCTCGCTTTTGAGGTCAAACGGCTTCATTTCGTAGGCAGATAAGGTTTCACCGAAGAGGTACCCACCCGACGCGTCACCGCACTGGGCTTGATGCCACAGCTTCCCGTCAGACGAGTTGCGCACGTACACGCCTGAACTGTAGCCCTTCTTCCCCGCGACCGGTGTGAACCGCCATTCGACGTGAAAGATGTAGTCGGTGAGGACCTGGTCGAGGCGGAGCCACTCGTGGCCGCCATCGCCCTGACACACCAGGTAGCCGGTCGCCGGGTCCAGCACCCACTGAGACTTCGGATCAAGCGGTGCATCGGCCGGTACCGGCTTGCGACTCCAGCCGTCGAGCTCGGGGCCCGCGGAGGCCAGCGCGTCAATCCAGCCCTTGGGATCTTGCTCGAGGGCGCTCCGCTTGTCTTTCGGGTCACTAGCAGCCGCGGTCCAGAGGTTGACGAGCGCAAGAACCAGTGCTATCACCCTTGCCACTTTTCCCAGGTTTTTCCACGTGCCACGCATCGTGTGTTCCTCAATGAGCGACTGCGCGAGGCCGCTTGACGACTTCGACGAGTGGATCTTATGCGGAATCGCTGCGCCGTCACAACGATCTGCCCCAACGGCGGCTCTGCGGCATTCTGCCCCAGGCACCCGGCCAAGGGGCGGAGTTGGCGGTGGGTGGCTGTGGTGGTACGAGAGCGACACTACAGACGATCCCGCAGCAGAAAATGCGCGATCGTTGGCATCAGTTCTGAGGCGCGTCGGAGATCGGGTTGCCTTGGGTGGATCGCGCGGGCCTCCAGCGCGACTTCGCGGAGGGCGAAACAGCCGAGCTGGCCGAAGCGGGAACATCTTCCGGGTTGATCGACTTTTCGGCAGTCGATTGTTTGGTCGCAGCCGGGTCGGTCGCGGCCGGCTTGGTCGCAGCCGGATCGGTCGCAGCCGAGTCGGTCGCAGCCGGGTCGTCCCCGAAGTGGCTGAAATGGTCGTGGTCGGCCGCGGCATCGAGGCTCAGGTCGGTCTGTTCGGTTTTGGCGGCCTCTTCGCCGGCGGCCGGCTTTGCCGAAGGCGCAGAACTCGGGTGCGCAGGCTGCCAGGCCATCCGCCGGGTTGAGCCTTCGCCGTTTTCATCTTCGGTGCTCCTGCCTGAAGTCCGGCGCGCCAGGGGAGGCTTGATGCCCAAGAGCTCGGGAGCAGGTATGGTGACGTCGCCGGGCCGGTGGCGGGCTCTCTCACCTTCGTGGCCCTCCGGTGATTGGCCCCGAGCAACGGTGATCGGTGCATCGCCCCGGCCGGCTCCGCGGTCGCCCCTGCTGGCAACCAAGGTGCCTCGACCGCTCTCGATGGGCTCATAAAGAGCTGTCAACTTGTTCCGGTCGAGCACGCTGTAGATTGATCTGGGCGTGGCAAAGAGTCCGTGATCGCCTTGCGGCTCGGCGAAATTGCAGACGCCGGCGACGTAACCGTCGGTCGTGAACAGCCCCCCGCCGGAGCGCCCCTGCTTAGGCGCGATCTTGCACTCGATGGCCTGGTAGGAAGGGTTGCCCGAGAGACCATGCATCTGGGGGTTCTGGATGATCGTTTCCCAGGCGGTCGCGTCTTGCCCTTCCGAGCAGCCGACGGTCATCATTAGCATCTTTGTTCGGGGCTGCCAGTGGGCCGGAACGACGCGTGCAGCGGGAATCCTGCGACCCGGCCGGATGCGGATCAAGCCCACATCGACGGTGAAATCGTAGTCGACTGCCTGGCCTTCGACCGATTCCACGAAGTGCACCTGCGCGGGATGCTCTCCATGGAGCTTGCCGTCGAAAAGGTCGATCATGATCTTGCGCGGGAACCGCTGGGGCATTGCCTGCCGCTGACCTTCAAGCTTGAAGATATGGGCGCACGTAAGGATCAATGACTCCTTGGGCGAGCTGTAGACGACCGTTCCGGAACCGAAACCGACGGAGCCGCTGGCCAGCACGCGAATCCGGACGACCGTTTCCCAGGGCTTGGGGTTCTGGAACTCCGGTGCGTCCTCGTCTTCGTCCTTACCCCTTGCGCCTCGTGGGGCAGCGTCGCCGTCAGCATCGTCTTCGGCATGGGCATCGGCATGGGCGCGCGAATTCGCCGGAGGCTGGGCTTTGGCCCTGGCTTCCAGGTAGAACCGCGCTAGCTGTCCGGCGGGCTGGCTTCCGGATGTGCGGCCCAGCTCATTGCCGTCGTTGTCGACGACGATGTAAGTCGGAACCGATTTCACACCGTACTTCTCCGACAGATCTGGTTCATGGTCGATATCGACCGACTTGATGGGATAACCCCGCTCCGCCAGAAGAGACACGGCCGGACGCATCTGGCGGCAGGGACCGCACCACTGCGCATGGAAGTCGAGAAGGACTGGCTCGGATGTCGCGGCTGAAGATGGCGCCGCGGTGAACAGGACCAGCAGAAGGGAGGCGATACTCATGCCGCAAGGACTCCTTTCCCTCGGGATGGACCGAAGGCCGACGCCGGAGCATCGAACCGGCTGGGGACCCGCTTCACCCCGTGCGCCTGAGATTGTCGCGCATGAGGCAAAAGCGGCCGGGCCTCGAGTCGCGCAAAGACCGCCCGCGGCATGCCCTGCATCTCAGATCCGCGAGGAGCGTGAGACCCGGGCGCCTGACGACTTGCGTTCCATTGTGCGGACGTCGCCGAAAGAAGTCGATGTGAGACGGGATGATCGGCGATGTGTCGGGACGAATACCCGACCCTTCCTTGGGCAATCAGCCTCGCGACGAGGACCGTGCGGCACGCCTCTATGACGTGCCGTCTCCCGCGTGTTTTCCCGGTCGTGCGCCAGGGCGAATTGCCCAGGCCGAGGCAGCAGCCCCGATTCCGACCAGGAGGAACCAGCGGTCCCGTTGTGCTCGCGACATCCCTGAAACTCACCCCCCGCGAACGTCCTGTTCGAGGTGTACGGGGTTCGGAGGGGATCGCGTTCACCGCGGTGAGCCCCTTTTACTAGGTGTGGACAAGGAGTACCAGATCAGTTATCGGCGCGGCCTCCCTTTTTCTTGAATTTCTCTTCCGGGCGATTGAAGCTGAGTCGCGGACAGGGCGGTGCCTCATCCCCTTCTCCCCCCGGGCATAGGTATGGACACAACTTTTCGAGTGGGTCATCCCGAGCGATCGGGAAAGAGACGCGGGAGTTGGCGCCTCGCCAGGTTGAGGATCTCGTCGAGATCCTCGACCTGCATCAGGTCATCGATC
>JBKQMU010000340.1:0-6891 GCA_052146555.1 Isosphaeraceae bacterium | reverse complement strand
GGTCCGGGCTGCGGCGCGGTCTTAATCTTCCGTGTCGTCAAGGACCGACAGGAACGCTTCCTGGGAAATCTCGACGTTTCCTACCTGCTTCATACGTTTCTTGCCTTCCTTTTGCTTTTCCAGCAATTTTCGTTTTCTCGTAATGTCGCCGCCATAGCACTTTGCAGTGACGTTTTTGCGTAAGGCGGAGATCGTCTCGCGAGCGATGACCCGGCTGCCAATAGCCGCCTGGATCGGCACTTCGAATTGGTGCCGCTCGATTTCCCCTTTGAGCTTGCGGACGAGCCTTCGCCCCCGGCGGTCGGCGTGAGCCCGATGAACAACGACCGACAGCGCATCAACTTTTTGACCTGCGACCAGGATATCCAGTCGGCAGAGCTCGCCGGCCCGGTAACCGATCAAGTCATAATCCATGGTGCCATAACCACGCGTGGCGCTCTTGAGCTTGTCATAAAGGTCGTAGATCATCTCCGCCAGGGGCAACTCGTAGGTCAAAATAGCCCGGGTGGTCGAAAGATACTCGGTCTTGATGTAGAGACCGCGGCGATCCTCGCATAGCTGCATGATCGCGCCAATGCAGTCGGAGGGGATAATGAAGTTGACCTTGGAGATCGGCTCCCGAAATTCTTCGATCTCGCCTGCTTCGGGGATGCGGGTCGGGTTTGAGATATGTAACGTCTGGCCTTTGACGGTGAGGATCTCGTAGGTCACGTTGGGCGCCGTCTGCACCAGGGCGAGATTGCTCTCGCGTTCCAGCCGCTGCTGGACGATTTCCATGTGGAGCATACCCAGAAAGCCGCAGCGGAAGCCGAAACCCAGGGCATCGGAGGTCTCGGGCTCGAACGAGAAGCTGGAGTCATTGAGCGCCAGCTTCTGGAGAGCCGTGCGCAGGTCCTCAAATTGGTTGTGGGAAGCAGGGAAGAGACCGCAGAAGACCACCGGAACCGGCTCGAGGTAGCCTGGCAGGGCAACCTCGGCCCCGCCGGAGGCCTGGGTGATCGTATCGCCGATACGCACGTCCGAGAGCTGCTTGATATTGGCGATGACGTAGCCGACCTGGCCGACCCCAAGCGTGTCGCAGGCGACCTCGCGGGGCCGGAACCGCCCCAGGCCGGTCACCTCGTGCTCCGTCCCGCCGGCCATGAGCCGGATCTTCTGACCCACCTGAAGCTCGCCGTCGACGACGCGAACGTACGTGATGACCCCCTGGTAATCGTCGAACTTGGAGTCGAAAATCAAGGCGCGCAGCGGCTCTTCCGGCTTGCCCGACGGGGCGGGAATCCGCTCGATGATCGCCCGGAAGACCTCCGGCACGCCCTGGCCGGTCTTGGCGCTGATGGCGAGGATCTCATCGGGGTCGATGCCGAGCGTGTGCATGATCTCTTCCTTGATCTCCTCCGGCCGCGCCGCTTGCATGTCGATTTTGTTGAGCACCGGAACGACGGTAAGGTCATTCCCCACAGCGAGATAGGCGTTGGCCACGGTTTGGGCCTGCACTCCCTGAGTGGCATCGACCAGCAGGATGGCACCCTCGCAGGCCGCCAGACTGCGCGAGACTTCGTAGTGGAAATCCACGTGCCCCGGCGTGTCGATGAGGTTCAGCTCGTAAACTTGGCCGTCGAGAGTGTAATTGATGGCCACGGCGCGTGCCTTGATCGTGATCCCGCGCTCTCGCTCCAGATCCATGTCATCAAGCAGCTGCTCGCGAAACTCGCGCTGGGTGATCGCACCCGACTGAAGTAGCAACTGGTCGGCCAGCGTGCTCTTGCCGTGGTCGATGTGGGCCACGATCGAGAAATTTCGGATGAGCTTGGGGTCAAAAGTCATGCGTGAATTCCGGTGGCGTAAGACAGGCCGCCCTGAGAGGCTCTGGAGCCGGGCAGGCACGACCGTGAGGGAGGGCCGCTCCGCGAGAACGCGGACCGAACGAGGCTTCGAAACGGACAACAGGCGCCTGCCAGTAGGATCCCGCCAGTGGGCCGATCTGCCTTGCTAGCATCCTCTTGCAGCAATTGCGGGGGCGCGTGCCGGCACCAGATCCAGGGGCAGCCGGAGAAAGCGCGGACGGGCCATGGTGGAGCGAAACCCACGCAATGATTATATTGCACGCTTGCCATGAGGAAAAGCCGGCTTGTGCCGACGCGCATGGTCGAACCAGCACGCGGAAACGAGCCCCACTAAGATCTGCCGTGCTTGCTGGAACCCACGGCGGAGGTCCCCCGCAGGAGCAAACCGGCCATGAAGTGCGCAACCGCATTGTCCACCAAGAGCCAAAGCAAAGCGGCGTTTCAGGAAGTCCAGGAAAAGCTCGGCGCCGTGCTCGAAGGCGACTGCGCCGACCTGACTGTGATGTTCTGTTCCCCGCACCACGGAGACGATCTGGGCCGCATGGCCGCGACGCTTCTGGAACAGGGGAAAACCCGGCATGTGCTAGGGTGCACCGGGGAATCGATTGTGGGCGAGGATCGCGAAGTGGAGGGCGCGGCGGCGCTTTCGGCCTGGGCGATTGAGCTGCCCGGTGTGACGCTTGAGCCGATCCGTCTGGGAGAGCCGGGAGAATCGGCGTTTGCGTGGGCCGAAGGACTTGAAGATCCCACTCGCTGCGCCCTGTTGCTCCTGGCTGATCCTTTTTCGTTCCGGAGCGACGAATTCTTGAGTGGTCTGTTCCAGGGAGCGCGGGGATTACGGGTCATAGGCGGCATGGCCAGCGGCAGCCAGGTGCCCAGGGGCAACCAGCTTGTTCTCGACGGCAAGGCGTTTCACGATGGTGCAGTGGCGATGCGGCTGGGGGGGCAACTTTCGCTGCGGACGGTCGTCAGCCAGGGCTGCCGCCCAATCGGCCACACGATGATTGTCACCCGGGCCGAACATAACATCATCTACGAGCTCGGCCGCCGCCCGGCGCTGGAAGCCCTGCGGCAGGTCTTCGAGACCCTTGCACCCGAAGACCAGCGCAAGGTCCAGGACGGCTTGTTTGTCGGCCGGGTGATCAATGAGTACCAGGAATCGTTCCGGCGTGGGGATTTCTTGGTCCGCAACGTGATCGGTGCCGACGAATCCGGCTCCATCCAGATTGCGGACAAGATTCGCGTCGGGCAGACGGTTCAGTTTCACGTTCGCGATGCCGAGACCGCCGCCGAGGACCTGCGTCAGAACCTTCTCTTCGAGCAAGCCAAGGGCTCGGCCCGTCCCAAAGGTGCTTTGCTTTTTACCTGCAACGGCCGCGGCACGCGACTCTTCGACCGGGCCGATCACGATGTCCGCCTCATCCACGAGCTCTACGGCGCGATCCCGGTCGCGGGCTTCTTCGCGATGGGTGAGATCGGCCCGATCGGCGGGCAGAATTTCCTCCATGGCTATACGGCCAGCCTCGCCGTCTTCGACCAGGTGAACTGATGCTCTGACTCCGATTCGAACGCTCGCGAGAGCGTCGCTCGGCCGTCTTGAGTCTGACTGGTTTACGCCTTGAAGACGAACTGGAATGTCCCTCCATCCGCCGTGTTCGTGCTGGCCTTGAGCGTCAGCATCGCCGTACCATGACCAACGTCCTGGGTATAGCCACCCGTCGCGGCGGTGATCTTGAAGGAGAAATGGCCAGGAAGTGACGCAGGGCCATTTTGCCTGGGCCCCTGAAGAGTCAGCACCAAGATGCCCACACGCCCGGAAAGAATGATCGAGCCTCCGGCTCGACCGCCAGCGATAAGCCCAACCTTATGCAGAGTTCCCCTCAAACTCACGCTTCCCAGAGGTTTGACCGTGCCTTGGCCGCTGAAGGTGAATGCTACTCCCTGGTCGGCAATGATAGCACCTATGCTCTCGTAAGTTCCCTTTACCGTCCCTTCCAGCGTGATCGCCTGCGGCTTCGAGGACGCAACCTGCGGCTGGATCTCGGTAACGGCCGCGGGCAGAGTGGGAAGTCCTGACAGCAAAGTCAGGGATTCCAAGTCTTCGACGTGTGGATGAAACCTCGTGTAACTTCGCATGCGATCACTCCCTTCTTCGGGCTAAGACCCAACGACATTCGGCGCCTCGCTGCCGCGCGTCCGGTTGCACACTCGTAATTGAACCAACGACGCCGGAGAAGGTCTCTCTACCCCTACAATTTCAGACCGTTGTAACAATCGCCAACCCTTGTGCGGAGCCGACAACTCTTCGACGCCCAAGACTTATCAAAGCAGAAGACTCGCGAGCATGTGCTTGCACGCAGGTGCGGCACCTTCATGGTTTCTTCGTGTGTTCTTCATCATGAGGGGTCGCCATGAAACTACAATCAGGGCGGTAACACCCAAAGGATCAAACTCGGAGGGGTCATCCGTTCCATGCCCAAACCAAGAATCCTGATCATCGAGGATGAGCGCTCACTGGTCGAAGTTTTGACCTGCAATCTGGAGCGTGAGGGATTCGATGTACTGGTCGCAAACGACGGCCAAGAGGGCCTGAGGCAGGCGCAGTTGAAGTTGCCGGACTTGATCGTGCTGGACCTGATGTTGCCGCTGAAGCCAGGTTTGGAGGTCTGTCGCGAGCTGCGGATGGGCCCCCGCACGCGGGATATCCCCATCATCATGGTGACGGCGAAGGCGGAGGAATCAGACCAGCTTGTGGGTTTCGCCACCGGCGCTGATGATTACGTCACCAAACCTTACAGCATCAAAGTGCTCATCCAGCGGATCAAGAAAGAGCTCAGACGCATCCAGCACCAGGAGGAAGCGCCGGTCGGTACGGTCATCGAGAGCCAGGGCGTGGTCATCGACCGGCACAGCCACAAGGCGCTCTACCGCGATTCGGAATTGCCGCTGACTCCCACCGAATTCCGTTTGCTGGAGGTCCTGATCCGTCAAGCCGGGCGCGCTTTTACGCGCTATGAGCTGATGGACGCCGCCATCGGCGAAGACGCGATTGTGCTCGAGCGAACGATCGACGTGCACATCAAGAGTTTGCGGAAAAAGCTGGGAGAAGCCGGCGAGCTCATCGAAACCGTCCGCGGCGTCGGCTATCGGTTTCATGAGTCGCGGCTGGTCGGCACCTGAGATCGTGCTTGACGCCCTCTCCAGAATTTCGTTCCCGCGCCCGCGCGTGGGGGAGCTGCCGGCCGGGGACGAGCTCGGCGCGAACCACGGCCACCTCGCGGGGGGCTTCGATCCCAAGCCGGACCTGCCCCCCTTCGAGCCGGACGACGGTCACACAGATGTCGTCACCGATGTAGAGCTTCTCCATCAGCTTCCGCGTCAGCACCAGCATGGCACCCTTCCTTCAAGCACCCCGGGCTCGATCCTGCAGCGAGAACGGCCTGCATCCACAGAACCTGTAACACCACCGGCGAGGGCCTCTGTTTGGAGTCTAGGTTATTTCTTCGCTCTGGGTGCACTTTCTGGCACCTCGCATCCATCTCGAAGCTGCCGCAGGTGCCAGTCACTCGCTTGCAGGTCCAATTCGACTGTATACTGACCCTCGGGCAATCCTGGAATGGGAGCGGGACTCCAGGTCTCCGCGGAGTCGTCACAGGTCATCGCGAGGCGTGCGCTATTGGTTTGCGGTGCTGACCGCCATCGACCCCTTCGCGGACCTTTCCCCGGACCATCGGCCTTCTTGAAGGCGCCTGGTCCACTCCCAGGGTCGCGGCGAGGCAAAGCGGCCCCTTGGTTCTTTTTGAAGCTGCGAGGAACTGATGGCTGACTCTGATGCTGCTGTGATCATCATTGGTTCGGGTTCCGCGGGTCTGACGGCGGCCCTGTACACGGCGCGGGCCAAACTTGCACCACTGGTCTTCGAGGGCAAGGAGCCAGGCGGGCAGCTCACGCTAACGACCGATGTCGACAATTTCCCCGGCTTTCCTGACGGCGTGCAGGGCCCCGAGCTGATGGAGATGATGCGCAAGCAGGCCCAGCGGTTCGGCGCTCAGACCAAGTGGGAGACGGTCTTCGAGGTCGATCTGTCACGACGGCCATTCCGCGTCCGGACGACCGACGACCCCAGCGGCGACCCATCCAGCGGAACGCTGCGCGACTACACAGCGCGGAGTCTGATCGTCGCCACCGGCGCCAGTGCCCGATGGCTGGGCATTGAGGGCCCTTACCAGGGTAGTGGCGTGAGCACCTGTGCCACCTGCGATGGAGCGTTTCAGCAAGGCAAGGAGGTTGCTGTCGTGGGTGGCGGAGATTCGGCGATCGAGGAGGCTACGTTCCTGACCCGCTTCGCCACGAAAGTCACCTTGATCCATCGCCGCGACACACTGCGAGCCTCGAAGGTCATGCAGGATCGGCTGGAGAAGAACCCCAAGATTGAAAACGCCTGGAATTCCGTGATTGATTCGATGCTCGGCCACAAGGAAGACGGAATCGACACCCTCACCGGCGTCCGGCTAAAGTCCACCAAGGACGGCAGTACGCGCGACCTTTCGATCAATAAACTGTTCCTGGCCATCGGCCATGAGCCCAACACGTCGATCTTCGAGGGGAAGCTTGCCATGACCCCGGAGGGTTACCTTCTGACCCGGACGGCCCTGGCATGGAAGGGCGTCGAGGCACGAGCCGGACTGCTGGAGGCGCTGCCTAACTACGGCTCAGCCACAAGCGTCGAGGGGGTCTTCGCCTGCGGCGACGTCGTCGATACGCACTATCGCCAGGCGATCACCGCGGCCGGCTCAGGCTGCGCGGCCGCGATGGACTGCGAGAAATGGCTCGAGGCGACCGGGGGGGCGCACTGAACTTGCGCGATTCATGCTCAGGAAGCAGGCACAGAAAGCCCTGCTTCCCTTCTCCCCTGCAGGGCATAGGTATGGACACAATTCTGTGACTTGGTAATCTTCGTCAGAATGGATTCCATTTTGGCGGCATGCATCGCCGCAACCAGGATCGGTTCTGGAAGCTCGTGAGTGAGCACGCGCACGCCGTC
>JBKQMU010000339.1:0-22534 GCA_052146555.1 Isosphaeraceae bacterium | reverse complement strand
AGAAGCTGGAAGGAACCTGGCGCGGGCTGAATTACCTGGTCATGAACAGCGAGACCAGTGCCAATTTGAAGCTCAAAGTGCTCAATGTCTCCAAGCGTGAACTCTTCGTTGATGTCGACAAGGCGGTTGAGTTCGACCAGAGCCAGATCTTCAAGAAGCTGTACGAGAACGAATTCGGAACGCCGGGCGGCGAGCCCTACGGAGCCCTCATCGGGGATTACGAGTTTACCAATCATCCCGAGGACATAGACCTTCTGGGCAAGATGGGCAATGTAGCTGCGGCCGCGTTCTGTCCTTTCGTCTCGGCGGCCAACCCCACACTCTTTGGATTCGATAACTGGCAAGAGCTGACCAAGCCGCGCGACCTGGAGAAGATCTTCCAGGCGATCGAGTACACCAAGTGGAAGTCGTTCCGCGACTCCGAGGATTCGCGGTTCGTCAGCCTGGTGATGCCGCGCGTGCTGGCTCGGATGCCCTACGGAGCCGACACCAAGCCCATCGAGGAATTCGGCTTCGAGGAGGTCGATTCCACCAAGCCGGTTCCTCACGAGAATTTCTCCTGGATGAACGCGGCCTACGTCATGGGTACGAAGATGACCGACGCGTTTGCCAAGTACGGCTTCTGCACGGCGATCCGAGGCGCCGAGGGGGGCGGAAAGGTCGAAGGCTTGCCGGCTTTCATCTTCACCAGCGATGACGGCGACAAGGATCTCAAGTGCCCGACCGAGATCGGCATTACCGACCGCCGTGAGGCCGAGCTCAGCAAGCTGGGCTTCCTTCCCCTCTGCCACTACAAGAATACGGACTACGCGGTTTTCTTCGGCGGGCAGACAACCCAGAAGCCCAAGAAGTATGACCGACCTGAAGCCACGGCCAACGCGGCCATCTCGGCACGATTGCCCTACATCATGGCGACCGCTCGATTCGCCCATTACCTGAAGGTGATGGCTCGTGACTGGATCGGCTCCTTCAAAGAGGCCGCCGATGTCGAGAGCGAGCTGAACCGCTGGATCAAGAATTACGTCAACTCCAGCGAAACCGGCGGACAGGAGATCCGTGCCAAATATCCGCTCCGCGAGGCCAAGGTGGTTGTCCAGGAGATACCGGGTCAGCCTGGCTCCTACAACGCGATCGCCTGGATGAGGCCATGGCTTCAGTTCGAGGAGCTGACGACATCGATGCGCATGGTGGCCAGGATACCAGCGGCCGGCAAGTGAACACTGCCGGAGGCTCTGGGCGAGCCCGCTCTCGGATCCCGGGTCGGGTCGATGGTTTTTGAGGAGATCGAAAATTTTGCCGCCTGAGGGCGCTTTCGTGCTCTGGTCGTGACTGATGCGAGGGGATACGCAAATGGATGGTAGACCCGTCGCGATCGATCCATCCACGGCAGTCGTTGTGCAATTGGATCGGTCGGTCCAGGAACCCGGGCCAGCCCCGGAGAACGCAGACCACCAGGCGAAAGGTTCGCTCGGCCCTCTGCTGGATGAAATTCTCTCTCGATTCGCCAGCGAACCGGGAGCCCCTCCGGCCGGGAGCCGGCTCGAACGATTCCTGCGGGAGCCGTCGCTTGCGCGAGCCTTGTGCCTGTGGCTTGGTCGGCACGACTCCCGGCCGTTACCCCTGGACCGAAATGCGATCTGCGGCAAGCTCAGCCGTGATATCGCTGCGATCGACGATCTGATCGCCCTTCAGCTCAACGCCATCATTCATCACCCGACGTTCCAGAGCCTGGAAGCCTCATGGCGCGGACTCTCTTACCTGGTCCAGAAGCTGCCGGATAATAATTCCGTCAAGATTCGCGTCTTGAACCTTCCCTGGGCCGAGCTGGTCCAGGACCAGGCGCGAGCCCTGGAGTTCGATCAAAGCCAGCTCTTCAGGAAGGTCTACGATGCGGAGTTCGGCCACCCAGGAGGTGAGCCGTTTGGCGCGCTTCTGGGCGACTATGCCATTCATCTTCGGCCCAGCGCCGATCATCCTTACGACGATCTCGAGACCTTGACCAAGATTTCGGGGGTTGCCGCCGCGGCCTTCGCACCGTTTCTCTGCGGAGTCCATCCCTCGTTCTTCGGACTCGACAACTTCAGCGAGCTCGAACGCCCGCTCAATCTCACGCGTGTTTTCGAGCAGGTGGACTATCTCAAATGGCGGGCGTTCCGCCAGACCGAGGATGCCCGTTTCGTCGGGCTCTTGCTCCCTCGCGTTTTGATGCGTCTTCCCCATCAGCCGGGAAGTTCGCACGGGCGCAGGCTCCAGTTTCGCGAGGATGTCGAGGGTCCCGATCGCAGCAAGTACCTGTGGGGAAGCCCTGTTTATGGATTCGGAGCCGTGACCATTCGAGCCCACACCAGCTCGGGCTGGCTGGCGGATATCCGGGGAGTCCGCTACACAATTGGTGAGCGGGGCACCAGAGTTTGTCTGGACGACGGAGGCTTGGTGACTGGACTTCCGGTTCATTCGTTCGACACCGATCGCCATGGTCTGGCGATCAAGTGCTCAACGGATGTGGTGGTCGCCGACAATCGCGAGAAGGAGCTCGACGAGCTGGGGTTCATCCCCTTGTGCCACTGCCAGGATACCGAATTCTCTGCGTTTTACACGGCGGCCTCGGTGCAGAAGCCCGCGAAGTACGACGAGCCCACGGCCACGGCCAATGCTCGGATCTCGGCGATGCTCCAGTACATTTTCTGCGTCTCTAGGTTCGCTCACTACCTCAAGGTGATAGGTCGCGATAAAATAGGCTCGCAGAGCAGCCCGGAGGATTGCGAGCGCTTCCTCGGCGACTGGCTCAGGAAGTATACGACTGCAAGTGACACCGCAGGTCCCGAAGACAGGGCCAAGTACCCGCTCCGCGAAGCGAAGGTCGCCATCCGGGAACGGGCCGACAGTCCAGGCTCTTACAACTGCGTGATCCATCTCCGACCCCACTTTCAGCTTGATCAGATGTTCATGACCATGAAGCTGAGCACGGTACTCGCCCCGGGCCGACCAGATTGACGATGTTCGTACGCTCTGAACTTTGCGCGAGAATGCTTCTGCTGCTCGAATCTCCAGAGAACGGGGGGCGACCGTGAATGCTGGCGAACTGTTTCGTTCCTGCCGCCTCAAGGAAGCCATCACCGCCGCCCTCGAGGAAGTGCGGAACAATCCAACGGACGCGGGACGGCGTCTTTTTCTCAGTGAACTGCTGTGTTTTTCCGGAGAGCTGGAGCGCGCTGACAATCAGCTCGACGCCGTCGGAACGGGTGATGCCAAGATCATGCCCTGGATCCTCACGTTCCGACAACTGATCAGGGCCGAGCAGCACCGCCGTGAGGTGTTCACCCAGGGCCGGCCCCCAGAATTTCTGTCCCGTCCCGAGGGAGCCGTCAAGCTGCTGCTCGAGGCCGCCAGTTTCGCGCGCCAGGGAGCCTTGCAAGACGCCACCCGCTTGCTCGACCAGGCCGAACAAGCGCGGCCCAGAGTGACAGGAACCTGCGACGGCGCTTCGTTTGAGGACTTTCGTGACCTCGACGACCAGGTCTCGTGTATCCTAGAAGTGCTCACAACCCAGGGGAATTACTACTGGATTCCCATCGACCAAATCGAGTCGATCGAGTTCCACAAACCCGTGCGGTCGCGGGACCTCTTATGGCGGTGCACCCACCTGATCGTTCGCGATGGCCCCGACGGCGAGGTCTACGTGCCGGTACTCTATCCCGGCGCGGCGGAAGAGTCGCAAGACGATCTCCGCCTGGGACGGCGGACAGACTGGCTGGGGGGAGACGAGATCGCCGTGCGAGGAGTGGGTCAGCGCACGTTCTTAGTCGGCGACGACGCCCGAGCGATCCTCGATCTGTCGACCGTCACCTTCGAGCCCGCGTCCAAGAATTGAGCATCCCCACGATGGCCGAGATTCGAACCGACCTGCTACTGCTGCCCTCGGTTCTCGATCGCCTGATCGACAACGATCCTCAAGTTCATCTGGAGGCTTCGGCCAGTCGCAACCAGCTTCTGAGGGATCTGAAACAAGCGGTTCGGCGCGACCTTGAAAACCTCTTGAACACGCGGATTCGCTGCATTTCCTGGCCGGCCGATCTTCCCGAGCTGAAGCAATCGGTGGTTAATTACGGCATCCCCGATCTCACCGGCACACCGCTGGCCTCGTCCCGCGAGCGTGAGGAGTTTCGCCGCACGATCCAGTCGGTCATCTTGCTCTACGAACCGCGCCTCAAGAAACTGAAGGTGACCCTCGGTGACCAAGCCGATGCGATCGATCGCACGATCCGTTTCCGCCTCGAGGCGATTCTCCAGGCTGAGCCTGCGCCTGAGCCTGTGGCTTTCGACTCCACTCTCCGCCTGACGACTGGCTCGTTTGAGGTCAAGGGGCAGTCCGATGCCGGATGACCTGCTGGATTACTACAACCGCGAGCTGACCTTCATTCGCCGGCTGGGGGCCGAGTTTGCCGCTGCCAACCCGAAGATCGCCAAGCGGCTACGCCTCAGCACCGACGGGGCCGCGGATGACCCCCACGTGGAGCGGCTGATCGAAGCCTTCGCCTATCTCACCGCGCGGATTCGAACCAAGCTGGAGGACCAGTTTCCCGAGCTTACCGCATCACTTCTGGACGTTCTCTATCCTCATTACCTGGCGCCGATCCCTTCCCTGTCGATCGTTCAGTTCAAGATCGATCAGGAGCAGGATCAGCTCACCTCGGGGTTCACGCTGCCGCGCCATACCGAGCTGGAGACCGAGCCGGTTCGAGACGAGCCTTGCCGGTTTCGGACTTGTTATCCGGTCACGCTCTGGCCGATCGAGCTCCGATCGGCGGTGCTCGCACAGGCGCCTCTGCCAGCGCCTGTTACCCCTTACTTCGACGAGGCGGCCGCAGTGCTCCGGCTGGGGCTTAGCTGCTCGTCCCAGGATGTCGACTTTGCCACGCTCGGAATCGACACGCTCCGGTTCTTTCTCAAGGGCCAGCCGCACCACGTCCATCGTCTCTACGAGCTTCTGTTCAACCACGCCATCGGCGTGGTTGTGACACGAGCGACGGCCCCGATCGAGCCGCTCTTGCTCGGTTCCGACGTCATCGGGCAGGTCGGCTTCGGGCTCGAAGAGGGCCTGATTCCTTATCCGCCTCGATCGTTCCTCGGCTACCGGCTGCTGACCGAGTATTTCATCCTCCCTCAAAAATTCCTGTTCGTCGATTTCAACCTGTCGGCGATTCGGGACAAGAGCGGTCTGGGAAACAAGCTTGTCATCTACGTCTACTTCAGCAGATTAGCTCCTGAACTGACTCGCAACATCTCAACGGACACGTTCCAGCTCGGCTGCACCCCGATTGTCAACTTGTTCCAGCAACGTGCCGATCCGATCTCACTGTCCCATACCAGCTTCGAGTACCAGGTGGTGCCCGACCGCCGCCGCCCGATGGCGCTCGAGATCTATTCGATCGATCGGGTAAGCGCCTCGTCCCCTGACGGACAGTCCGCCGAGTTCCGCCCCTTCTTCTCGATCAAGCATGCCGCGGACCGAGGGCCGGATAAGACTTACTGGCATGCCAGCCGCCGGCCCGCGGAGGCGACCATGGCGACGGGAGATCGCGGCACCGAGCTGTTTCTGTCGCTCGTTGATCCGAGATTCCAGCCCACCGGCGACGCAGGATCCGTCCTCGAAGTCCAGACCACATGTCTGAATCGAGACCTGCCTCTGAACCTTCCTTACGGTGGAGATCAGCCTCGGCTTCAGCTTCGAGAAGGCAGCGGCCCCATTTCCCGTATCCGCTGCTTGACACCTCCGACCCCGACCTTTCGCCCGGACCTGGGTCATGGACTGCTCTGGAGACTGATCTCCCACCTGTCGCTGAACCACCTTTCACTCGTCGAAAAAGGTGGCGAAGACGCCTTGCGGGAAATCTTGAAGCTTTACGATTTCGTTGACTCCGCCGAAACTCAGGCCCAGATTTCCGGTATCCTGAGTGTCAAGAGCAGGCGCGTCGTGGGGGCGGTTCGGAGCGAGGGCCCCTTGACCTTTTGCCGGGGAGTCGAGGTAACGCTTCAGTTCGATGAGGACCGCTATACGGGAAGTAGTCTGTTCCTCTTCGCCAGTGTGCTGGAACATTTCCTGGGACTGTACTGTACCCTTAACTCATTCACGAAACTCGTCGCCACAGTCAAGGGGCGTGAAGGAGAGCTGCGGCGGTGGCCACCACGAATGGGGGAAAACGTGCTGGTGTGATCGGTCGCCTGTTCGAGACTTCGTATCGCTTCAATTTCTTTCAGGCGGTTCGACTTCTCGAGCAACTGATGCGCCAACAGCAGCAGGACAATTCGCTCCACCAACCGCAGATCGGCGCCAGCGGCGTTGGCCGGGATCTGCACCCCGGCTCAGAGGCCGTGCGGTTCCGGGCTCTTCCCTCCCTCAGTTTTCCCACCGCAGCTATCAGCGACTTGCGTTCTGTACCAAGCTCGGATCCCTTTGCCCAGGCAGCTCCCCCGCCGGAGATGCTCGTGACTTTCCTGGGACTGACCGGTCCCAATGGCGCCTTGCCCCGCCATTACACGGAACTCTTGCTCCAGAGGTCTCGCGAGAAGGACTTTTCACCTCGAGACTTCCTGGACCTCTTCAACCACCGGCTCATCTCGCTTTTTTACAGGGCGTGGGAAAAGTACAACTGGCCAATCGCCTACGAGCGCGCCTGGGTCGAAGGTGCGGCTGGAGAGCCGGACCCAATCACCCAAGCCGTCTACTGCCTGGATGGGCTGGGAACCACGGGACTACGCCGCCGGCTGGATCTTGATGACGAGGTCTTCCTCTATTTTTGCGGTCATTTCGCTCACGCCCCCCGTTCGGCACTGGGCCTGCAATGCCTGCTGAGTGAGTACATGCGGATGCCAGTCGAGCTGATCCAGTGCCAGGGGCAATGGCTGAGTCTCGAACCTGAGGACAGAGCTTTCCTGCCGTCGGCCTCCGAACCCAAGGGAAGGAATACACAGCTCGGCGTCAACTTGGTGATCGGAGACCGGATCTGGGACGTCCAGAGCAAGTTCCGTCTCCGGATGGGTCCGCTCGACTGGCCACAGTTCCGATCTCTGATGCCTAACGGCCCAGCGCTTCGGCCTCTTTGCCAGATGACACGACTCTACGCCGGGGCAACGCTCGACTTCGATGTCCAACCAAGCCTCAGACTCGAGGAAGTGCCAGCCCTCCGCCTTACCCCAGATCCTGAAGAAGGACCCTACTTGGGCTGGAGCACCTGGACACCCTTTGGCGCGACGACCTCAACTCGAGTCGTCGATGACGCGGTTTTCCAGATCGATACGATCTGATGCTCAGCAGAACTTTGAGACCACGTCCTTATCCCTCTCGTCATGCAGGGGCTCGTCGTCTTCTGGCTTGCTCTCGGTGGGCCCGGCACACGTCGAATGCTCTTCGAGCACTCAATCCTTTCCTGCCTGACCAAGATTCCGCAGGTTCACTTTCGCGTCAAGATTACCCAGACGACAAATCCACGACGTCATGGTGGTAGTCATTGTCCGCTTGGAGGTCAGGGTTTGCCTTCTCCAGGTTGAAAGACTGGTGAACAGCCCGACTCACTGCGACAACCGGAAAAAGCGTTTCATTCGTTAAATCCCGTCAAGCCGTCCTCCTTCATTTTCCGATTCTATGAACCAAGGCCGTGGGACTCCTCGGCGACCTGATGTGTTCGACTGGCCTCTTAGCTTGGCCAGGCGTTTCACCCTTTCACTACATACATTTAGCAATTGCAGTCCAAGGAGACATGGCGATGTCCCTACCCAAGAAATGGGTCGCTGGACTCTTGATCCTCGCCGCGGCACCGGAAACGAGGATCTGGGCGCAGATGCCTGGCGGTGCGCTCGGGGGAGGTGCGGCAGCTGCCCCTACTGCTGGAAGCGCGCTGGGAACCGGTCCGGCACTGGCTTCTCCCGCCGCCGCCGCGCCGGCCGCCGCCGCGCCAAGAACAATTTTTGGAATGTTCGGGCTTTCGAGCGCGAACATACACGCGTGCATCGCTAAGCTTTGCAATTCCCAGATCGGTCAATTGGCCAACAATTTTCTGGCCGGGCCCGTGGGGGGGATCTCGGGAGGCCTGATCCCTCCACTGTGTCCCCCACCCAGCCCAGCTCAAATCGCGGCGCTAGAGAATAAAGCCCCAGGTGGCGCTGAGGCGACCGCAGCCAAGATTAAGGCGAGCGAGGCCGATGCCAAGGCGCGAGTCGCAGCCGTTGAGTACCTGGGAACCGTGGACTGCTCGAGGTGGAAGGAAGCGACCAAGGCGCTGGTAAGCGCCCTGCGGGCCGACACCAGCGAGTGCGTTCGCTACGCCGCGGCACGCGTTCTGAACAGCGGCTGCTGCTGTAACAAAGAGACGATCGACGCTCTCAAGATCTGCGTTGCCGGTGAGGACAAGGATGGCAACCCTCCCGAGACCTCGATTCGCGTCAAGGCGGCAGCGTTCAGTGCCCTGCAGAACTGCTTGATGAGGGTCCCGGAGGTTCTTCCTGAGGAAGAGGTCACGCCTGGACCCAAAGGGCGCGAGCGCAGTCAGGTCCCGAACCTCGAGCCGTTGCCCGAGCAGCCGCAGCGTCGTGAGCGATCGAGCATGAATGACGCGCAGGGAACCCATCTAGCGGCGTCACTTTCGATTCCGACTGCCGCGGGCATAAACTCAAACAGCCAGCCGCAGCCCAAGTCATTGGCGCAGACCGTGGACGAGGCCCGGCGCACGCTCTTTGATGTCGCGCATACGTCCAAGCCGCCGACCACTCTGCCTACAGGCAAGAAAAGCGTCTTCAGCGCCCTGGCCAAGGCGCGACAGGACGTGAGTGCCCGTCCCAAGCCGGCAACGGCTGCAACTCCGGCTCCGGCTGATCCCAATGTCGCCCCCAGTTCGTATGTGCCAGGGCCGGCGGCGGCACAGACTGCCGCATCGCCGGGCTCGAGCCCGACCTCCAATCCATCCCCCGAAACCAGACGTGGCCTGATTGGCGTTTTGCTCAACTCGCGAAAGTCGAGCTCTGCGGAGTAATCAAGCTCATGAACTCCCCTTTGGCGTCCGGCGAACAGACAGATCACGGAGCGGTCCAGGCAACCTTACGTCCCTTCTCGGTCAAGATCCATCTCGGTTCCACGTCGGGGGAAGACACGATCTTCCCGTCGTGCGGAATGAAGGAGTCATATCCGTGAATAGCAGACCATTGCGAACTCGCCAGCTTCGGAAACGGGCATGGGCGCTCGCCGCAGCGCTGCTATCAGCGACCGAGTGCTGGGCCTTGGACGGGCCGGATGCCTCGGCGCCTCATACGCGAACAGGCGACGCGGTCAGCGCCACGTCCAGCACCAAGAGCACAAACCGAGAAACAAGCCGGCCGCGCATTCCCCCGCCTCGAAAATACCGGGCAAGTGACTTTGCAGCTCAAGCCACGCTGAACGCTCAAAGGCAGCCCCAAAGCCTGCCGGCCAAGCGACTGGCCACCGAGCCCGGTGATCAGCAGCCATTGTTCGCTCCTGCCCGCATCACCGATGGTGGCGGCAGCGCCGTCCCGCTCTTTGCGCCCGCGGCAGCCAACTTGCCCGTCGCTTCAGGCGCTGTCGGAGTATCCCAGAGCGCGGCGGAAAAGCCGGCCGGGGCGGCAGTTCCGGCTTCCGGACCAGTCCCATCGACGGCTTCGATCGCGCCGCCACCAAGGTCTTCGGCGACGCTGGTCGATGCGCCAGCGGCGGCTGATACTCCTCCCGTGGGGCAGATTCGTCAACAGGTCGATGCACCAGTGGCGGCTGATGCTCCTCCCGTGGGGCCGATTCGTCAACAGGTCGATGCGCCAGCGGCGGCTGATGCTCCTTCCGTGGGGCAGATTCGTCAACAGGTCGACGCGCCAGCGTCGCCTGATGCTCCTGCAGTGGAGCAGAACCATAAGCCGGTCCAGGCAGGAGCGGCGGCGGATCTTTGGCCTGTGGACCAGAGCCACGAAAAGGCCGATGTGACTACGACGGCCGTCGCCCCGGAACTCTCTGAGCACACCTCACCTCCGAAGGTTTTCACCGCACCTGCGAAGGTTCCCTCGCCGTCTGAGTCGCCCGCGTACTGCGAGGCGCCTGCGTCGATCAATCTCTCTTCGCCGGACGTCAATCCCTCCGCTTCCGCCGAGCCGTTAAAGCCCGCCGAACTCCCCGCGCCCGCCGATCTCCCTGCGCCCGCGGGAATGACTTCGGCGGGACAATCTCCTCTGCCTGCTGACCGGCCGCAGTCGGCCCAGCAAGCCGTCGAGACGCTCACGCAGGCTTTGGCTGTGAGTCCTTCTCAGGCCTCCGGTTCGGCTCCGAGCCCGGGTGTCTCATTGTCGCGATCAACAGGCTCAGCGGCCGAGAAGACCTCGACTGCCGGTCACGGAGCGACGCCGGCATCTCGTCCGGAAGTCCCATTGCGGCCAGAAACACTCACCGCGGGCCTGCTCGACGCGGCCAAGGTTGCGACGCCGGTGCCTCTGGCCGTTGCGTTCGCCACATCAGGTGTCATTCCGGCCGTGTCGCAAGCCGTGACCCTGCCAGCCTCGAGCGCGTTGCTGGTGGCCGCTCAGTCGGGCAAGTCTGACTCCCCGGCAGCTGGTGTATCAGACCCGACGGCTGCCAAGAGCAAAGACCGTCAGGTGCAGCGTACGCACTGTTCCACGTGCGGCGGGTTTCACAGCACCATGGACGGCCCTGCGCCAACCGGCTGCCTGACCTGCGGAGGCCCGAACTGCGTACCCGGCCAGAAGCCCTGCTGCCCTCCGGCCAACGAGTGCAACACGGTTCTGGGCGCTTTCTGCGTCAATCTGTATCAGGAAATCTGCTGTCCCGACCCGTGCTATCAGCCCCACTGGGAACCTGCGGCCTTCGCCTCGTTCTTTGCCGACTACGCTCGACCTCGCACCGTGACCCGCATTCGGTACGACAACCTCGAGAACATGACTCGGCCCGACCGTAACCAGTTCTGGATCAATCAGGTAAAATATGGGTACAGCGGCAACAGAAAAATCGCCAGTATCCTCCCCTTGGCCCGGCTCCAGCAGGTTTACCTTTACCAGGAAGCAGCCGCCGAGCGTGCCAGCTTCTTCGTCGAGATTCCCTACCGGCAGATCAATCAGAACTATGCCCCGACTCAGGCGGGTTTCAGCGACCTGAACTTCGGAAGCAAGGCGCTTCTCTTCGACTCAGAACTGCTTCTGATCACCTTTCAGTTCCGGACGTTCATGCCGACCGGCAACTTCACCAACAACCTGGGGAACGGCCAATTCGCGCTCGACCCCTCACTCCTGACGTCGCTGAAGCTTGGCCCGGAAACGTATTTCCAGGGCCAGTTCGGCAATTGGATCCCGCTGGGGGGCCCGGGTGTGAATCGGCAGCTTGCCGGTGGCATCTTTTACTGGCTCATGAGCCTCAACCAGGTCTTGTGTTACTTCACGCCCGACAGCCCGCTGATCGGGACCCTCGAAATGGACGGCTGGTCATTCGAGGACGGCCAATATACCGCCAAGCTCGTCAACGGCAATGGTGTCTTTCACGAAAAAGGCGGCGGCGTGTCCTACTTCAACATCGGCCCGGGCCTGCGACAGTCGATCTGCAATCGGCTCGACTTCGGCGGAGCGATCACCTTCGCATCCAACAGCGGGGCCCATTGGGCTGAGCCCTGGTTCCGGTTCGAGCTCCGCATCCTGTTCTGATTCCCGGGAGGCAGTCTGCTCTGCTTGCTGACGATCCGCCCGCTTGAAGCGTCCGTTCGCGACACGATCCGATGCACGAGCACGGGGAGCATTTGCTCCCCGATCTCGTTTGATGACTTCTCGGTTTGGGGCAACGTGACTTGGACGGTGATGATCCTGAATGTCCGTACTCAGGCCGCGAATTCTCCTTCGGTTTTGGGTCGACGCCAGGTTATGCTTCAAGAAGCAAAGTCATCCAGCAAGATCACGAATCGCTTCGGGGGCTCGAACGATGTCAGACGAACGCAACGAGCCGCTGGTACCGTCATGGCGACGCAAAGGCAGTTCAGGCCCCCGGCCCGAGCGTCTGCAACCGGAGCACGAGTGGAACCGGCGAAGGAGCCGGCCCGCGCCCGACGTCAGGCCTTCCAGCTCGGGAACCCTCAAGCTGGCCGGGGCGGCACTGGGTTTTCTGGCCTTCCTGGCGGCTGTTGTGATTCTCATCATCCTGATCTGGCCGCCATCGTCGGTAGGTGTTGTCCTGATTGGTGCCGATTACGCGGACAGCCCGCTCATTCCCCCCAATATCCTGGGCTGGAAGGTTCTCGAGGCCATCGAATCGCTCTGCAGGACTCCTCTTCGTTGGTCTCTTTTCACGCCTGCGCGGCTGGGGCTTATCGGAAATGTCCACACCATTGAGCAACGCGACGACTGGGATCGGGTGATCGACGAGCTGGTCAAAAGCGAGTTCAAGAACCCGACCATCCTGATCGTTGCGAGCTTACACGGCGGCTCCGACTCGAAAAGTGGGTATTTGATACCCAATCGGATGGCTCAACCCTCCGATCGCATCGAGCTGGCAAATGTCATCAAGTCGATGGGTAAGCTTCCCGCCGACAAGCAGAAGATCCTAGTCTTGGAAGCCGCGCAAGTCACCTCGAGCTGGTGGTTGGGCATGCTGCACAACGACTTCGCCCGCAGGCTTGCCCAGCTTGAACCGGAAATCCGCAAAATCCCCAATCTCTGGGTCTACAGCGGGGCCGGCGTCGATGAGCGGTGTTGGTCCTCCGAAGGGCTCCAGCGGACCATCTTCGGCCACTATCTGATCGAGGGCCTGCGCGGCCAAGCGGCCAAAGACGACAACCGGCTAAGCTTGGCGGCGCTTGACCGCTACGTTTCCGCGAGCGTGAAAAAATGGGTCTGGAGCGCACGTGGTGCCATCCAGCAGCCTGTCCTCCTGCCCGCTGCCTGGAAGCTGGTCCGCGGCGAGGGAACCTCTCAGCCGGCAAGAGCACCGTCGGACGAGCAAACCGCCGGGCGTGCAATCTCTCGGGCCGCCGACCAAGTTTTCCTGGCAACTGTTCCCGCTCCACCTGCCGCCAGAACTCGAGAGCCTGACACTGCGGACCTGCGGTCTGCCTGGGAGTCATTCGGCAATCTCGACTCTCTGACCCCTCATCCCCGCACGTATTCCCCCCGGCGATGGCGTGAGTATCGAGCCCTGCTGGTGCGCTTCGACGAGCTCGCCCGAGCCGGGGCATCGACCGCAACCTGCGATCCGGTCCTAAGACGGATCGTCGCGACGCGAGCGAGTCTGGAGCGAGGACGTTTCCTGGGTCAGACTCTCACCTCGGCAGAGAACAATCTGACGATGCGCTGCCTGGAGGAGGCCGCGGGCGATCCGGGAACGGCCACCGAGGACTTCAGAGCTTTTTGGAACCAGTCGCTCGTCTCGGAGGCCGATAAGATCTGGAAGCGGCTTCAGGGGGCCGATTCCGCGAGCGGCCATGTGCGGGCCTCGCTGCGCGTCCGGGCCGACGAATTCCTGCTCTTGCAGGCGATCAACGACCCCGCCAAGTACCTCGAGCTCGTCGCCCAGAAGCTTGAGATCACCCGGGGACACGACTATCCGCAGCCGGCGGAAGCTCATTTCGTGAGGATGTTGACCGGCCAGCTCAAACCCGTTGCCAATCAGCCCGCCAAGCGGCTCGGAGCGCTCAGACAGGCGATCGGGCTGCGCAGGCAAGCTGAGCGATGCGCGCTGGTCGCATCGAGCTCGCCGCACGAGCACGAGTACTCTTACAGTGAACAGGTTTACCCCTGGATCGGCCAGCAGATCGAAGCAGCGGACCGACTGCGACGTCAAGGTGAAGATCTGCTCTTCTCTTCCGAGCCATCGGCCTGGGACCAGGCGGCCGTGGCTCTTGCGCAAGCAAGCGGGCTTTACGATGAAATCAGCCGCCGCTCGGCGACGATCCAGCAGGCGCTTGAGGCGCGTGATCGCGCTTTTTCGGATCTGCCGTTCTTCTCGCACTGGGTCGCCGATCACCCCGTCGCTCTCGTTCAGGGTGAGTTGCTGCCCCGGCTGGAGCAGCTCTGGAAGACGGTCCATAGCCTCGCAAGTGCACTCGAGTCTGCCGATAGTCCAGGCGGGCCAGGCGACCCGAAAATCTTGGTTCAGGATGCCAGCGACCTCTCTCTAGGAATGAGCCAGCTTGACGCCCGGTTCGCCAAGCTCGCCGAGAAGATGGAAGAGGTTCGCACGAAAGACGACGCTCAGGCGTCCACGGCCGCCGCGGGGGTACCGCTCAGTGGCCCCCGAGGAATCTCCACGCGAAATTCGCTATGGCAGCGGCTTGCGAACCTCAAAAAGCACGATCTCGAGATCGCCGCGGCGCCGGAGTCCCAGCCGCTGGAGCTAACGAGTCTCCAGCGAGCCGACATCCAGAAACAAGTCCAAGCACGTGCCGAGGCTCACGGCAGACTGGCCCTGGCGGCGCTGGGGACCCGCTGGTTCGACGATCCGGCGGTCTTTCCTGTCGTCGAAAAGACGGCCTATGATTCCACGCTGAAGCAGGTGCAGTCCGCAGGCGGGGCGGGATCGCATCCCAGCGAAACGTGGTGGCAAGGCATTGCCCTTGCCGGGGACGCGATCGCGCAGCGATTTCAGAGGCTCGCACCGCAGATTGAACGCCTTTGCGACGAGCAGAACGGCATCCCCGACTTCCAGAAATTCCAGGACGGTCTGGTGCAGGCTGACCGATTGCAGAGGCAGATCGACCCTGCGGCACCCCGCCCGAACGACTCCGATTACGAGGCGGCAAGCCGGCTCCGTCAGGCGCGGGCCTATACGATGTTGATCGCGCTGGCCGATCGCACCTGGCAGGATCACTGGTACGACGAGAATGCCAAGGATCGCTACTATCTCTCGGTTGGATCGAGGTTCCTGGCTGACGCGGAAAGCTTCTTTCCCGGCATAACGCATATCCGCGCTGCCCGCGAGCGTTTGAACCGACCCGGCAGGATTGAGGCGAACGGGCCAGCCCGGAGGCTGCTGACAAGCGAGACCGGAACCAACTTGGTTTACAAGGTTGGCCGCGAGGGCGCCGTTCCGGACGGGCTGCCAGTTGTGAAAGCCGCCGCACTACCGCCGCTGACACTCGATGAGGCTGCGTCGAGCTTTCACGCGCTCTCCGCAAAGCAGGATACACAGACCGTTGCAGTGGCCGCTGGCAATCCTCTGGGCGATCGATTCGAGAGAGACCCCTCGGAGAACCGACCGCGGATCGCAAAGTCATCGGTCAGGCTGGAAGGCTACTTCCGGGGACAAACCTTCGGCATGACAACCGAGGTGCCGCTGCATCCTGTGCCAGACACCGTCGCGATCGGTCCGCCGCCCGCCGATCCTCCCGACGCCAGCATCGCAGTCCGTGCCAGCAAGGAGATCATCGCTCGCTTCGGCGCCGGAACCGGCACGATCGCGATCGTCCTGGACTGCTCGGGAAGCATGGCCGATCCCGAGATACCCCCCAAGCAGAGCAAATTCGACCACGCCCAGACGGCCCTCGAAACGGTTCTTGCCTCGGTGCCGCCACAAACCAAGCTAAGCCTGTGGACATTCTCCCAGCTTCCCCCAGGCGCACCGATTCCCAAGGAACCCGAGCTCACCGTCAACGCGCTGCGACCGCTGGCACCCTGGCGCCCGGAGCAGACCAAACCACTCGTCGGGCAGATCGCCCAACTTCGCCCTTTCCTCGAGACGCCTCTGGTCTGGGCCATGTGGGTGGCGGCGTACAATGATCTGAAATCGGCCAAGGGGTTGAAAACACTTCTCGTTCTGACGGATGGCGACGACACGGAACTGGAGAAGAACAAACCTCAGTACAACCCAGGCAGGCTGTCGATCAAGGACTTCATTCTCCAAGGGTTCAAGCCGCTGGGCATCACCGTGAACATGGTCTTTTTCAGTCTCACAGGCAATAAGGGAGAATTCAAACGCGCCGAGGCTCGCTTCGGCCAGGCGCTCGCGCAACTGGAGCCACGCGGTAGTTTCAAGGAAGCCAAGGATCTCAAGGAGCTGATCGTCGTGCTGCAACGGGGGCTCGTGCAAAAGCTGACCTGCCAGGTTCTGAACGCCGACGGCAAGCCCGCTCTTGACGAGCCACTGGAGGTGACCGAGCCACTGGCCCTGGAACAGTGGAGCCAAGGGCTCAAGCCCGGCCTTTATAAGCTAAGGGTCAACGTCGGTGAGTACGTTGAGAAAGATGTCGAGCTTGGCAGCGGAGATCGAATCATCATTGAACTCGTCGAGAACGAGGCGGGAGGCGTAAGCTTCCGCCGCGGTCTCTACGCCGAGGGCATCGAGCATGCAGGTCGCCCCAGCGTCGGCCCGGCCGGCTGGCGTCTTTCGAGCTTGGCCAACCAGGTTCGCCACCAAGGCGATGGCGACGCGCTGCGGATCGTGGCCGCCCTGGAAGCCAAGCCGCGAGAAGGCGAGGACCAGCGCATCCGGCAGGTCACCCCCTCCTTGGCCTGGTTCCGGCTCGGCGCCTTGGATGTCAAGAACCCTGAGTCTCTGTTCATGACCCGGTGGCGCGAGCGCGTGTTCTTTCCCGGACCGGTCTGGCAGTTCGACGTTCCCCGGTGGATTCGCGGTCAGGCCGGCGATCGCTTCGCCGCACCCGTTCTCAAGACTTTCTGGGCAAATCCCGCCGCCAGGCTCGAACCGGCCATTGACGTTCCCTTGAGCGCTCCCGGCGACCCCGGTGAGCTGCCCCGCGCAGTGCCGCTGAATAATCTGGAGACCGTGACGATCGAGTCGATCGGCGTGGAAGACCATCGCGTCGAGGTCGCTCCCGACGAACCGCTGCAGACAAAACCCTGCCTGGTGGTTCGGCTGCAATACCCAGACGAGACCCCCTGCGTGGTTGATCCGGCTTCGCTGAAAGGGCTCGACATCGTTGGCCACGAACACCGCCTCTACTCGCAGGCAGGCAAATACACCGGCCTCTTCTGGCCGGTCAACCAGGCGAAATTCCAGCGGCTGGCTCAATTCTCACTGATCTCGCTTGGCAAGCTCCGCGCAGCGGCGGAACGCGACTCTACCCTTGAGCTTCCTCTCGGGCCACCGCGGGTTGACGAGTCCATTCCAGCCCCTCCCAAGATCCTTCTGCAAGATCGGTAGAGCCCCCCAGTACCGTTGCCAGCAACGCCCATCTCAGGCCATCAACTCAGCAACCAGAAACGACTTGAAGGCAACTGACGTTCTGACGATTGCAGCGACAGGAGACCAGCGATGAGCGGCGATCAGCTTTCAGGTCAGGCCGACTGGCGTGGGGGCAAGCGCCTGCGGCGAGAGACCGCCAATCCCAATCGCATTTGGACCCGTAAGTATGTGGGCTCGGCGATCCTTGCGAGCTTGCTTCTGATCGCGGCCGTATGTCTCGGTTGGATCATCTGGCTGCTGGCTCCTATTCATCCATTTGGTCCGGACTTCGTGCCGCTGTTTGTCACCAGGTACGAGCAGCGGCAGGTTCCACCGCTTCCCCAGGCCGAGGCGGACCGTGGGGCCATCCAGCAGGAATCGCCGCTTGGGCCGGCCAGTTCCGCCGAGGAGAAAGACTCGAATCTGACTCGTGAAGTCATTCAAGACCGCCTCGACCGCCTTCGCCAGAAGAAACCGGGCGACGCGGTGGTCGTTTATCTTTCGACCCGCGCCTTGGTCGACGGCGCGGGAACCGTCCAGTTTTTGGCCTACGATTCCGATCCTTTCGCGCCCGGAACTCTTTTGTCACTGTCAGCCTTGCTCGATGCCCTCAAGCATTGTCCCGCCGGGCGCAAGTTGCTCGTTCTGGACGTGATGTCCGATGACCGGGGCGGTTTTCTGGACATGGGGGCAACGGAAGACGGCGTCGCCGACCTGATCGCCTGGGATCTCACCCGCAAGGACGACTCCGGAAAGCTTGCCGATCCCCATCTCGCTGTTTTGTTGGCTTGCTCCGCGGGGGAAGCGGCGCTTTGGTCCGAACCCCTGCACCAGTCGGTTTTCGGCCACTTCTTCATAAGGGGCCTGGGTGACGCCGACGCGGATACGGATCGCGACAGCGCCATCTCGCTCAAGGAGCTGTCTGCCTATCTGGCCCGGAACGTGGACCGATGGGCGCGGCAGCATCGCGGCATCCGTCAACGGCCTGCTCTCATCGGCTCAACCGAGGACCTTCCGCTGGCCTCTCTCAACAGCAGGAAAACCTGGCCCCAGGCCACTCGGGGAAATCCGCAGAAGCCGGCAGCGAGCGACAATACCTCGGAACAGCCCGGCCCCGCTTCAGAAAAAGACCAGAAAAGGGACGTGCCGCAGGGCGAAACCGCGGAGAAGAAGGAGGCCGAAAAGAGCAAGGGGAAGGACGACAAGACGACCCGTTCGACGGGAAAGGACGGCGGCGAGCAGGCGCCGACGCCGCCCGGGCCGGCTTATCCCGACTGGCTGGCTCGCGGCTGGCAGCTGCGCGAACAGTGGGAAGCTGGCCCCGAGCTGGCTGTTGGCCCGCGGCTCTTCCGCCAACTCGAGGCTCACCTGATCCGCAGCGAGCACGAATGGCGGACGGGCAAGGATCCTGGCCGGATCGCGACGGCTCTGGAAGAGGCGATCACCCGGCTGACCGCAAGAATGGAGCAGGCGATGCACCAGAAGCGGCCTCTCGAGCGCTCGGTCGGCCAGGCGCTCGCCTTCGGAAAGAGCGCAGATCTCTCGCTCGCCAATATCCTCCGAGACATTCTCAAGCGCCAGCAAAATCCTGATCAGGCTTTGACGGAAGACGAGCGCAAGACAGAGCACACCAAGATGGTCGCTGGGCTCAAAGAGAAACTGAAAGACCGCAGCAGCCTCGACCTTGCCATGGCGATCGTGGAAGCCACCAAGAACGGGCCGCTGGATGCCAAAACGGTGACCGCGCTGAACGGGATCGTGACTGCTACCTCGATGCCGCGTGATCTCATCGAGCTGCGACTGCTGGAGCAGTTTGCCCAGCGCGCCGCTAGGGTCCGAGCCGACCTCTGGGACGACGATCTCACCCGGAGGATCTGGGACACCGTCGTGCTGGCGGAACAGGTCAATAACCGCCCCTGGGCGTTCTCCTGGGTGCACGGTTTGCTCGACCAGGCGGACGCTCGGCGCCACGTTGCCGAGATCGAGTTGCACCCCCGCGCCGTCGGGTTCGTCTCAGCGGCCCAGTTGGCCCGATCGTGGAACGAAGCAGCCAGCGATTATGCCTTCATTGATGATTGCCAGACCAAGATCAGGGATGCGCAGACGGCGTGCCTTCGGGCTCGCGCCGCACTTCCGTCCTTGCTCTCCTACTTCGAGGCCATGAGCGGCTCCGGCGCCGAGGAAGCCGGCTCATGGAGCCAGGCGGCAGGGACCACCCTGGAGATCGAGAACCTGCTCGAGACGGCACGTCCCGAGACCGAAAGCGCCGTCCTATCAAGAGACCAGCTCACGGACCTCACGAGCAAGCTTGCGGAAAAGACCCAGCAACTGAAAGCCCTGATGGATGAGCTGCTCCGTCCGTTCCAGCCCGAATCCGTGAAGAGACTTATTCGCCGATGCCAGGAAAACATTCCTGACGCGCGCCTTGGTTCGCAAATCGAAGCCTTGTTCAAGACCCCTCTGCTTGCTTCTTCCGACCGTCTCGAGCTCTGGAAGGCGAGCCTCCGCCTTGATGGCCGCTTGAGCGAGCTTCCCGTCCAGGAGGACGACCAAGAGGCCAATCCGGTGGGTTCCTCGGCCCGCTTGCGGACTGTCGCCAGCATGGCCGGCCAGCGCAAGGAATGGTTGCGGACACTCGAGAGAATGTCCAATCCGGCCCCGACCGTCCAGGGCGGGACCGAAGAGGCCCGCGGCCCGTCGAGCGGCGAGTCACTGGTCTTTTGCTGGAGCGAGCTGGGTCGTTTTTCCCAGAGGATTCACGCCCGGGTCCTCGATGCGCTCTACACCAGAAGCGGTGAAGCCGGGGCCGATCATGCCGGTTGGGTTGCCCCGGCGTTTCTTCTCGACATTGATCAGAACCCGGTCCAACGTCAGCGCGACCAGGAAAGCTTCAGCGTCTGGACCTGGCTGGCCTCCCGCTACCGGCATGAGAGGCGTGACCTGCAAGGGTTTGCCGACTCCTCGGATAACTTCTTCGATGAGGCTGCACTTGACTGCCCTCGCCAGCGAGAGCCTCGGCTCGAACCGTCCCTGCAAATCGCCGTCGAGGACATCGAGAACAAGAAGCTTCAGCTCTCCTCCCAGCAACCTCAATCCGACGTTCAGATCAAGCTCGCACTCAGCCCCGGCGATGGGGGGCCACTCAAAATCTCGCTCGCTGCGCTCCCCTTGGACGATCCTCGGCTGCACGTCTCCTTCCCCGAGCCGGCCGAGCTGGAACTGGTGCCGGCTAGCTCGAAGCCGGCGCAAGTTCACCTGGAGTGGAATGAGGCGCGCGAGCCGGCGAGCCGTCAACAACCGCCTGCCGGCTTCATCCTTCAGGCGCGTCTGCCCGATGGTCGCGCTTTTCACCGATCGATTCCGGTGGCCATCGTTTCCGCTGACGCCTTTCCCCGGCTTGCGCTGCGGACCGACCCAGGCGAGCCCGTCGACGTGCCCCTCGATCCCCTCCGTCTCCGCACTCTGCCCGGCAAGCAGGAGTTCGTCGTCGTCGTCGTGAATCCCTCGTCGATCGGTCGCAAGGTGACGGTCGATATTATGGCGGAAGACTCGGTGATCGCCACGACCTCCGACAAGGACAAACCGCCGCTTTCGAGCGCCGCTGGGTCGACTATCCCGGTACCCGGCTTCGGAGAGCCTTCAGGTAAGCCCAACGATCCGCTGCCGGATGCTCCCTCGAACCTGAGCCTCCGTCTCCGCGACGCGCAAGATGGTAAGGAGTACCATCGCCTCGCCCTGCGACCGGCGATTGCGTTGCCACGTGAATACATTGAGATCGTGACAGCCCAGTTCGTTCCTCCGCGACCAGGCCAGAAAAACCGGCTCGAGGTCGCCTTCCGCGCACTGCCCCAGATGATGGGCCCTCCGTGCCCCGTCCGGCTCGATATTCCCACGGACCCGGAGCTGTTCCCCGGATTCGTCGAACCTCCTGGCGGCAAGCTCCAGGGGGATATCGAGCCGGGCGGCAAGCCGCTGCAACTGGTCGCGGAGAACATCAAGCTCAAACCCGCTGCGCAAGATCTAGGAAGGTTTTGCATTTTCGTCGATGGCATTCCGCGCGCTCTGTGGCGTCAGACCCGGTTCGTCCTCCAAGGGCAGGCACAGAAGGTGGAAGAAATCGGTCAAAGCTGGGTCCGGTTCCAGCCCGATCTCGACGTCAAGCCCGACAGGTCGGCCAAGCTTACGGTCCATTTCAAGGTCGACAACGCCCCCCCGGACGCGAGGCTCAAGTTTCGCCTTGGCCAACTGGTCAATGGAGAAGTACAGCCCGAGATCAAGGAATGGACCGAGGCCGCTCGGCACCGACACATCGGTTTCGATCCTCGAGGCAAAGGGGGCGCCTTGCTCTTCGAAGCTTCGGTCGGCGATTGGAGTCCTCAGTTCGACGTTCGGGGTATCCGAGGCTCCAAACACCTGCACGCCTATCTGTACGACGCGGGGGGGCAGATCCTCCTGGACGACTGGGGCATGGATCTGCTTCTGGACGATGTTCCCCCCGAGGCTCCCCAGCTTGCGGTCGTTGAGCAGATCGGTCCGGAAGTGACCAGGTTGCCTGCCAAGGCCATCGTGAAGCCCCCCTTTTCGGGCATCAGACAGGTTGCCTTCATCTTGAATCCGGGTGCCAAGGGAGATTTCGCCAAGGCCGAAGCCGAAAACAAGACCATCCCCGGCAAGGCATCACAGAACGAGCCAGACGCATGGGAAGCTTCGTTGCCCGTTCCTCCGGGAGCCACCGGTACGCTCGTCGTTTCCGTCAAGGTCACCAGCGGGGTGGGGCTCTCGGCAGTTGCCCATGAAGAAGTCTCGATCCGTGAACCCGCTCCCCAACCGCCGGCCGCTGACGCCAAGCCCGCCCCCCCCAAACCGGGCGCCATCGAGGGAGTCGTCACGGAGAATGACATCAAACAGCCCGGACTTGAGGTCATCCTTTACGACCCCAAGGCCAAAGCCAAAGAGGACCTCATCAAGGCGACGACGAAAACCGCCCCCGACGGGTCGTACTCGTTTCCGAAAGTTGAACCCGGGAAGTATGCCCTCTTCTGCATCAAGCAGGCCACGAACCGCCGCGCCACGCCCGAGGTGACGGTCAACCCGGGCGAGACAGTGAAGCAGGATCTCGACCTGCTGTTACCCTGAGCGGCTGGATATCCATCGCCACGTGGGCTGTGCAGCCGTCGCCGAGGGTGTGGTGGGTGGCTGGGGCGGAGCGAAGGGACGTCCCAGGACGGCGCCCCAGGTCCTCTTGCCGGGATAGGGGTAGGGAAGACCAAAGGTCTCCCCTCCCTCCGAACCGGACTGGCGGTTCTCCCGCATCCGGCTCTCCGTCAGATGGTGTTACCTCCGAGAGGATTGACGGGCCACAGCATGGGC
>JBKQMU010000338.1:0-21715 GCA_052146555.1 Isosphaeraceae bacterium | reverse complement strand
CCTGGAGGAGATCGGGGAGGGAAGCGACGGCAGGATCGACGATCTGCCAGGTGAGGAGGTTTTTCCAGTCGCGGGAGACGATGGCGACGAGGTTTCGGATGTCGTCGGGGTCATGGTTCCAGTCGAGTCTGGGTCCGTGTCGGAGCTTGTTGACCAGGACCGGTGCGCGGCCTTTAGCCATAACAGAATCGCAAAGCTGGTGGCGACCGCCTGGTCTTCTTCCAAGAGCTTGCCTTGCCAGAAGCCCGAGAGTTTGTTCTGGTCATGGACGAGCTCTTCGGCACCCTCGCGATACCAATCGTGCTGGCCGAAAAACCGAATGCCTCCTAGCCGTCCAGCGCGTTCCAGGCCGTAAAGGTAATAGAGTTTCCACTGCTGGCCATTGCCATAGTTCTCACCAACCCGAAAGTGATTGGCCACCCAGTCGATAGCGCGCTGGAGCTGGGGGTTGGTTGCCCCCGTGCCGCAGTTCTCGATCAGACTTCCCTGGAGCGATTCGGCATCCTCAAACCGCTTTGTGCCGGAGATGATCAAGCTCGAGATACCTGCGCAGGTCATGCTGGCTGTCGAGATCGAATTGTCGGGCGTGTAGGCCCAGCTTCCATCGCCTTTTTGATGGCGCTCCCAGTAGGACCTTGAAAGGCTCCAGACCTCGGATTTGACGGGCACGCCGGCCTCGCTGGCTGCGTTCAGCCCGAGCAAGGCGTACTGGGTATTGGAATTGTCGCCAGGCTGGATCCGCTTGGAACGTGAGTAGGTCCACGAGCCTGGCCAGGGAACCGGGTCTCCTGGCTTGATCTGGGCTGACTCGAGCCAACTCACGTTGGCGGCGATGCGCACCTGATCGCGCTCCGGTTCGGCTACCGCGTAGACCATGGTCTGCAGCGCAATCGCGTAGGTGCTATTGAGCTGATCGGGAGTGAACGAGCGGAGATACTCCAGGGCCTTACTCACGGCGGGAGACTCGGGCTTCTCGCCAGCCGTCAGGAGTGCCAGGGTCACCAAGCTCGTGGTACCGGAGCGAGCATCGTTGTGGGCATCAGGCCACGAGCCGTCGCGTTGCTGGTCCTTCAGGTAGCGCACGCCTTCCCGGATGGCGCGCTCCACTTCTTCCCGTGTCACGGCCGCGTGCACCCGCCGAAACTCAGAGTTCAGTAGCAAGACTAGAAGAGCTACCAGGCTCAGAGCGATCCAGGATCGAGCCTGGGGACGGCAATTCATCGCTGGCTCCATGCCTCAAGTCAGATCATCGCCCGATGTGAGTGATTGGCGTACTCATACTATGGCAAGAGGCGCTGGCGATCGACAAGAGGCGCTGGCGAACCACAAGAGGTGCACTTGACGAGCAGGCCAGAACCGATACCCGTCGCTGCTCTGCCAATGTTTGGGTATGGGAAGTTTGTGGAATTCGGGGGTCTTGCTTCCTTGCACCAACGAACGGATTGGTGAGAGACCTGAGACCGCCGGCGCGCTTGAAGGAAGTGTTCGCGAAGCGCTACAATGTGCAAGTCCGCTGGCTCTCTTGGGCCACAGGGAAAAAGCCAGTAGGGGTCCGGGTGATGGGGTTCGTCTCTCGACTCAGGTTTCTCCTGAGGTCCTTTTTTTCTTGGGAAGTCGGATCGTCACATGTCAACTGTCGGTGATCGGATCACGCAGCTTCTTGACGAATTCCGTCACTCCCGTGATGTCATGGTCACCGAGCTCAGCAAGGTGATCATCGGCCAGCGCGAGGTCATCGAGCTGATCCTGGCGGCGATCTTCACGCGGGGCCATGTCCTGCTGGTAGGCGTTCCCGGTCTGGCCAAGACGCTGATGGTCAGTTCGATCGCCCGGATCCTGGATGTCAGTTTCAAGCGTATCCAGTTTACGCCTGACCTGATGCCCTCGGACATCACCGGCACCAACGTCCTGGAAGAGCCGGAGAGCGGCCGGCGCACGTTCCGGTTCATTCCGGGGCCGATTTTTGCCAATATCATCCTGGCTGACGAGATTAACCGGACACCGCCCAAGACCCAGGCAGCGCTCTTGCAGGCCATGCAAGAGCGCGAGGTGACCGTCGGCCAGGATACAATGCACCTGCCCGACCCTTTCTTCGTCATCGCGACGCAGAACCCGATCGAGCAGGAGGGGACTTATCCGCTGCCTGAGGCGCAGCTTGACCGGTTCATGTTTGACGTTCGCGTGGGATATCCGACGCTGGATGAGGAGAAGAAGATTCTCCTGTCGACGACCCGGGGCGATGTGCCGGATCTGAAGAAGGTACTCTCGGGCAAGGCCATCGTGAACCTTCAGAAGCTGGTAACCTCGGTGCCCGTATCGGAGTACGCCGTTGATTATGTCACCCGGCTAGTCCGGGCGACGCGTCCTTCCGACGAGAAAGCACCACAGTTCATCAAGGACCTGGTCGACTACGGCGCAGGGCCACGTGCGGGGCAGAACCTGATCTTGGCTGGTAAGGCGATGGCCGCGATGGACGGCCGGTTCAGCGTCTCGCTCGATGATGTCCGCAAGGTGGCCATTCCGGTGCTCCGGCATCGCATCAGCACCAACTTCCAGGCCCAGGCCGAGGGGCAGACGACCGAGAGCCTCATCAAGCGGCTCGTGGCGGAGATCCGCGAGCCGGAAACGCCCAAGTACGAGAAGAAGCCTGTCTGAGAGCGGGTCTAGCGTTGCCGCATCCCGACTCACTGTTCTACTTCTGTCGAGGTGCAGGCCGCATCGGCTGAGCCTCGTTGCAAGGCTGACCGTGGGGGAGTTGCTTCTTGGCCGGGACCGCTGAAAAATACCTGAAGCCCGAGGTCATCCGCCAGGTGGCGCGACTCGACTTGCGCGCCAAGTTCATCGTCGAGGGTTTCATCGCCGGGCTGCACGCCAGCCCGTTTCAGGGTTTCTCGGTCGAGTTCTCCGAGCATCGCAAGTACACCGCGGGGGACAATATCTCGGACATCGACTGGAACGTTTACGCCAAGACCGATCGCTTTTACATCAAGAAATTTCAGGCCGAAACGAACCTGACCGGATATCTGGTAATGGATCTATCCGGGTCGATGGGTTACACCTACCGGCAAGAGCTGACCAAGTTCGAGTACAGCATCAGCCTGGCGGCGGCGCTCTGTTATCTGATGATCCACCAGCAGGACCCGGTCGGCTTGGTCGCATTCGATCAGAAGGTCCGCCAGAGCCTGGCGCCGGCGAGCAAGCGATCGCAGCTCGGCAACGTCCTCTCGCTCTTGGCCCGGCTCAAGCCGGAGGGTGTGACCGATATCGAATCAAGCCTGCACCAGCTTGCCACCATGATCCGCCATCGCAGCCTGGTGATGATCTTCAGCGATCTCCTCGCTGACACCGAGCCGGTCCTGCGGGCGCTTCATCGCCTGCGGTTTGGCGGGCACGACGTCATTCTCTTCCACGTGCTGGATGAGGCCGAGGCCATCTTCCCCTTCGAGGGCATGCTCAAGCTCGAGGACAACGAGACCCGCGAAATTCTGGAAGTTGACGCCGATGCGATCAAGGCCGACTATCTGGAGGAGGTCGAGAGTTTTCGCTCCGGCTACCGGACCGACTGCGTTCGTGCCCGCATCGACTACGTTCCCTTGCACACGGGGATGCCCTTTGACAAGGCCCTGATGTCCTACTTGCTGAGCCGGCAGGCCCGGGGGTAAGCGGCTATGGAATTCTCACTACTACACGCGGGGCTGGCAGCCGGGATAGGGTTGGCAGTGCTTCCGGTCATCTTGCACCTGTTTATGAGGCAAACGCCCAAGCATGTGATTTTCCCGGCCCTGCGACTGGTTCGCGAGCGCCAGAAAAGGTCCAGGAAGCGGCTGCGGATCAAGAATTGGCTGCTCCTCCTGGCGCGGATGGCCGTGTTGGCCCTCATGGCACTGGCGCTTGCGCGGCCGCGACTGTACTCTCAGGTGCCCTTGGGCGATGAATCGGTGCCCACTGCGCTAGGTCTGGTCTTCGACACCAGCCTGTCGATGGGCTACAAGGAGAACGGCAAGACCCGTTTGGACGAAGCCAAGGAGCGGGCCCGCGCGCTCTTGGACCAAATCTCCGACTCGAGTCTGGTTTTTCCGGCCAACTCGGCCGATCCGGTCGCTCCTGTGGGGCTTTCGCCGGCGGCAGCCCGGAAGTGGATCGACAACCTGACGCTCCGCGACGTCAACAGGCCTCTCAATGCGGTCATGGGGCAGGTTTATCCGGCAGTCGCGGAGTGCGACCGGCCGCGCCATGAGGTGTTCGTGCTCACGGACCTGGCTCGCTCCTCGTGGAACCCCGGTCAACGCGCTTCAGGCCTCGATCGCCTCGAGAAATCCGGCGACGGCAAGACAAGCGGCAAGGTCGCGACCTTCATCCTCAGGCTGGGCACCAAGGACGTCACGGACGTGGCCATCGACGCGGCCGAGCCGGCCAAGAATTTCGTCACCCAGGGCGAATCGATCGAGATCAGGGGACTCGTCCAGGCCCAGGGGACCCAGACTGCCTCGCGCGTCGTCGAGTTTTATCTGGACGGCGTCAAGAAGGGCGAAAAGCCGGTTGAGATTGCACCGGGCACCCAGGTTGAAGTCCGCTTCGCGACTCCGCCGCACATTTCCGAAGACGAAATCCATCAAGGCGAGCTGCGGCTAGGCGGCATGCCTGATCCTCTTGAATTTAACGACCGCCGCTACTTCACATTCAAGGTGCGGCCGGCATACAAGGTCCTCCTCATCCACGACCAGCCCATCGACAGCGAGTTCGTGGCGGCGGCCCTCGATCCCGAGCCCAGGCCGGGATCGACCAGCGGATTCGAGATCCAGCGGGTTCGTGCCAGCGAGTTTCTCTCCCGCTATCGCGACACGCTCTCGAGCTATGCCGCGGTTTTCCTCCTCAATGTCGAAGCCCTTGATGAGGACGGCTGGGGACTGCTCAACGGCTACGTCCACGAGGGGGGCGGCCTGGTCGTCGGCCTGGGCGACCGCTGTAACGCGGAGAGCTACAACGGAACGACCGCCAGCCAGCTCTTGCCTGCCCAGCTCCAAACGTCTCACACACCCGAAAAGGAGACCAATTTCGGCAAGCTTGCCGACGTGACTCATCCCCTTTTTCAACGCTACGCCAAGGAGATTGACACCCAGCTTACCGGCGTGCCGGTCTATCGCTACTGGAAGGTCAAGGCGTTGGAAGGGGGCACGCGTAGCCTGATCAGCTTCGCCGACGGTGCGGCTGCACTCTTGGAGCGCAGCTTCAAAGGCCCTAGAACCGGACGGGCGCTACTCTGGACCACCCCGCTGTCGCGCCGGGTCCGGCGCACCGAGCGGGGGGCCTGGAACGAATTCCCCTCGACGACCTACGGCTGGGCTTTTCTGGCTATCATGAACCAGACAGTGCCCTACCTGGCGGGCACGACAAGCGAGCCGCTCAACTTTGAGGCCGGCGAGAACGTGAACCTTGCGCTGGGGCCAGGCCAGCGGTACCAGAACTTCGTGCTAACCGGCCCGGACGCCAAGACGACCCAGTCGCTTCCGGCATCGCCCGGCAACGACTATCTCGAAATTGTTGCCCCTCAGGTGCGAGGCCAGTGGACGGTCCTGGCGAAGGACGCCGAGAACCACCAGAGCCGCCTGGGTTTCAGCCTCAACGCCCCGCGGAGCGAGAGCCAGTTTACCCCCCTGAAAACCGAGGAGCTCGACACGATCTTCGGCAAGGACGGATACGTTTTGGCCGAGGATGCCCGGGCGCTTCAGGCCTCCGTCAGCCAGGCCCGGGTCGGGACCGAGCTCTTTCCCTGGCTGATGATGTCGATCCTGGCCCTCGTCACCCTCGAGAATCTACTGGCCAATACCTTTTACCGGGAATCGCCTCGGCCCGCCTCAGCCAGCGCGGGGGCGTAAGCAGTCCTCTCCACCTGGCATTCGAGCTGTCTCATGTTCCAAGGCACCACGATTTCGCTCAACCCGATCGGACCCTGGCCGCTCTTGGTCAGCGCGGCGGCCGCGGTCCTCTTCCTGACGCTCTGGGCCTACGCGAGGAAGCTGCGTGGGTCCGGGGGCCGCTGGCGCTACTTCGCCTTGAGCCTGCGGCTCTTGGCACTCCTTCTGTGCCTGCTGGCGGCGCTGCGGCCTTCGGTAGTCATCCAGGAGAAGAAGCGACAGGCCGCCTCGCTCGTCTTCTTGATCGACTCCAGCAGCAGCATGCAGCTTCAGGATGAAGTCCGTGGCCAGACGCGCTGGGCCGTGGCGCGGAAGGCGCTCGAGGGAGCCATCGAGTCGGCCAAGTCGCTGGGCCCGAATCTCGATGTCGCCACGTACCGGTTCGATTCCAAGCTGTCCGACCTCAAGCTGGACGACAAGGCCGTCGAGCCCGATGGCCGCGAGACCCAGCTTGGAACTGCCATCCTGGAGGCTGAGAAGCAGCAGGCTCAGAACAACAAGCGGGTTGCGCGGATGGTCATCTTCTCCGACTTCGCCTCCAATAGCGGCATCAACCCCCTGGCCGCCGCGCGCCAGCTCCGCGATCACCAGATACCAGCGGTGACGATTGGGCTGGGAACCGAGAACCCCGCTGGAACCGCACGCGACATCGCCGTCCGCGACATCGTCACAGCCCCGAGCGTCTTCGTCAAGAATCAGCTCGAGGTTCGCGGCACCCTCATGGCCCGTGGCTTCACGGGCCAGCCCATCGAGGTCGAGATGCACGTCGAGGGCCAGCCCAGCGCCGTGGCCAGGACCCAGATCAAGGTTCCCGACGGAACCGAAACCGCGCCCATCACCGGGCTGAAGTACATCCCCCAGACGCCCGGCGAAAAGAAGATCACCCTCAAGGTCAACCCCCTGGAAGGCGAGTTCGTGACGACTAACAACGAGATCAGCACGTTCGTCACCGTCCTTTCCGGTGGGCTGAACGTGATGTTCCTTCAGGGGCCGAACTTCACCTGGGACTATCGCTACCTGATGCGTTCGATCAGCACGGCGGAGAACATCCAGGTTGACGGCGTGGTAATCCGCCGGCCAGCCCGCGGTGAGGCGAGTGAGATCGATGACGCGGAATTCGCCCAGGGGCGGTACAACGTCTATGTGCTTTCCGACCTGCCGGCCGAGTACCTGGCCCCTCGGCAACACAAGCTCTTAGCCGATGCCGTCCGCAAGGGGGCCGGACTGATCATGCTCGGTGGCCGCTCCAGCTTCGGCCCGGGCGGCTGGGCCCAGACCGACCTGGCCGATGTCCTGCCGGTCGAGATTCATCCCTTCGACGGCCAGCTCGAACCGGAAGGGGGAATCAAGCTCGTTCCCAATAACTTGGGCCTCACGAGCTACCTGCTCCAGATCGGCGCCACCAAGACCGAGACCGCCAAGCTCTGGGATATGATGCCGCCGGTTCTGGGCACCAGCCGCTTCGGCGAGCCCAAGAGGCTGGCGGAAATTTTGGCCCAGACGCCGGGCCCAAACCCAGAGCCTCTCCTGGTCGCCATGGACGGCCCCGGCGCCGGGCGGGTGATCGCCTACGGCGGTGATACCTGGGTCTGGGCGCGAGCCACCGAGGAGGGCCGGATCGCCCATCGCAAGTTCTGGCGCCAGGTCATCTTCTGGCTCTCGCATAAGGAAAACCAGGGCGACAACCAGGTCAAGCTCAGCCTCGACCGAAGGCGAATCAGCGTCGGTCAGACGGTTGAGCTATCGGTCACCGCCCGCGACTCCAAGGGATCTCCCCTCACTGGCCTGGCCTTCGACACCAAGGTTGAACGCGAAGGCCTGAGCCCCTCCACCGAACCGGTCGAGCTTTACACCCAGGGTGACGAGGCCAAAGGCTCGTACGCGGCGATCGGCCAGGCTGGAGACTACAAGGTGACGGTCGTGGCGCGCCGCAATGGCGAGGAAGTCGGCCGCGACTCCTCGCGATTCCTTGTCTATCAGGACGATCGCGAGCTCGAAAACCCTCAGGCCGACCTGGCGCTCGCCCGCCAGATTGCCGAGATCACCGGCGGCGAGTCCGTTCCCCAGGAACGGCTAGGCAAGTATCTCAAAGGCATCGACCAGTCAGCCTTCACCGAATATCTCAGCCCGACCGAGCACAAGATCTGGGACAACTGGCCGTTCCTCCTGATCTTCACCGCCCTGCTGACACTGGAATGGTGGCTGCGCAAGCGGCACGGGTGGGTCTGATCGCCGCGTACCCGTTCGCTCGTCGAGAGGCCAGTGAGGTTACCATGAAATGGCCCGATTGGTGGTCATGGGAGCTCGAACTCAGCCCACACTTGTTGAAGCGCATGTTGGATCGGCAGTTCAACGAAGTGGATCTTCGGATTATGCTGCATGAGGCAACTGGCTTTCGTGACAATCATGAGGAAGTCCGATTCGTCATCGAAACGAGCCACGGCGAAGCGCGATGGGCGGTGATCGTGGAACCATCGGCCGAGGATGCAGCGCTGATCGTCGTGACGGCAGATCCGCTGAACTGACCCAAACTCTGGTACACACATGCAGAGTCGCTATCTGGAAGTAACCTATCGTCACGGCAAGGTCTTGGCGGCCTACCTCTACCTGCCTCGCCGTAGCGGCGACGTGAGTGTGCGAGTGGAGGAACACGAATCCGCTTTCCTGATCGACTGGACCGCGGACGGTCGGCCTATCGGTGTCGAGATGCCGTCACCCTCGTTGGTAACGCTCGAAGGGCTTAACCGGGTTCTGGCTGATTTGAATCTCGACCCTGTTCCGCCTGAGGAACTCGCCCCAGTAGTTGCCGCTTAAAAAGGTGCCGAGTGGTTTTCGGCGGAACCGGAAGTGCAAGGGTGAAGGGACATGGGCATCAACAGCCGCAGAATGGGTGGGTGGTACTGCCCGACTCATTGACATTCACAGCGCACAATCAGGCGATCGTTAGGAGAGAGTTTCATGGGCACAATCACAACGCAAGACGGCACGCAAATCTATTTCAAGGACTGGGGAACCGGCCAGCCGGTGGTCTTCAGCCATGGCTGGCCGCTGACGGGCGACGCGTTTGAGGACCAGATGTTCTCTCTCGCGTCAAAGGGCTACCGCTGCATTGCCCATGATCGCCGCGGCCATGGGCGGTCAAGCCAGCCCTGGCAGGGCAACGACATGGACACCTATGCCGATGACCTGGCGGAATTGGTCCAGCAGCTCGATCTGACTGACGCGATTCATGTCGGACACTCCACCGGCGGTGGCGAAGTGACGCGTTATATTGGCAGGCATGGAACCCGCCGCGTCGCCAAGGTCGTGCTGATCGGCGCCGTTTCGCCCCTGATGCTCAAAACCGATGCCAATCCCAACGGCTTGCCGATGGACGCCTTTGATCAGATTCGCTCCGCCGTTCTTGCCGATCGGTCGCAATTCTGGAAGGACCTGAGCCTGCCGTTCTACGGCTACAACCGGCCCAGCGCCAAGATCTCCGAAGGCGTGCGCAATGCCTTCTGGATGCAGGGCATGATGGCAGGCTTTCCCGCGGCCTACTTCTGCATCAAGGCGTTTTCCGAGACGGACCTTACCGAAGATCTCAAGAAGATCGATGTGCCGACGCTGATTCTGCACGGGGACGACGATCAGATCGTGCCCATCGAAGCCTCGGCCATCGCTGCATCCAAGCTCGTCAAGAACGCGCAGCTCAAGGTCTATAAGGGAGCGCCGCATGGCATGTGCACGACCCATAAGGATCAGGTGAATGAAGATCTCCTGGCCTTTTGTCGGAGTTGATTTGCCACGAGGTCACGGGAAGCGCAAAGCAAGAACGGGAAAGGCAAATGGGAATCCACAGTCCAGGCTAAAGCCGATCGCGAGGTGACTGGATCGGTCTCCTGACGTCTGCAGACCAATCAGCGGGAGATAGTTGCTCCCGCTTTACCCGATCGCCCGTTGCTAATATGGATGTCCCGTCGGAGTTTCTGTTCGCTGTCATTGCATCGCTTTTCGGGACAGCTATACCCACCGCAACAGTTGGCATGCGGTTATGCTCACACGCGAGCCCGTGGCTGCACGCGGACCTGCACTCGCTGGCGGACGAGGCTGTAGAGCCGAGGCTCTTCCGCCTCCAGGCAGACTGCAACTCCGAAATCCTGAGCCGTAACATCAGCAGGGGCCCAGATTCTCGTTGCCCGGACGAGCAGGTACCAGCTCTCGCCGTAATTCTGCTGTTCGCGCTGGAACGTCCATTCGCTACGTTGCAGGGTGCTGCTCTCCAGCGCCTGAGGACCAGGCCTCAGATCGCATCGGTAGGGGGACTGCAACGCCCCCGGCATCGTGATCTCGCCGCGGCGGACCGCGGGCTGCTCGTCTGCAGTCAACGCCCTGTAGGCCTCGACGATGTCGTCAACCGACTTCCCACGGATTAGCGCGTAGCTCATCGCGACGCCAAGATACTGGGCGCGACGGCGCCGTACGGGGGGATCGAACGCAAGCGCCACGCACACCCGCTTTTTGCCTGGCGCCCTCCGGAATTCCTCGGGCACCGGCACCTCATAGAGCTGAAAGCTGTCGACAAAAATGCTCGATTGGGCAACCAACGTGACCCGACGGTCCCCGGAATGGAGCGCATGGTCTTCGTCGAGCATGCCGTAGCCGCAGACGCTCAGAACGCCGTCCGCGCCGCGGAGGGGCTCGATCTTTTCGCGAAGGGCATCCGGCACCGCCGCGGCGGTCGCCAGTACGGCCCGGACCAGATTCGGGTCAGGCTCCTCGCCGAGTGCCTCCCGCAGGCGATCCCATACCATGGCGCCGAGCCGGGCCACGAGCGGCGCGGCGAAGCTCGTCCCCACGTCGAACGAGAAAAGGGATTGTGTGGGCTCGCGGGAGAGCGACATCACGGCCACCCCCGGATCATCCCGGATGGTCCGGTAGGTCGAGCCAAAGCCGTCAAAGGTCCAGTTCCCTGCATAGGCGACGAACTCGGGCTTGATCGCGGAGTCGAGTCCGGGGCCAATCCGGGTCGTAGGCAACGGCTCGCCGCAGTTGGCGACGGTCCTGACGATGGATTCCTCCCTATTGCCTCTCCTGACCTCGGGCTCGTCGTGTTGCGCGATGCCGCCCACGGTAAGAGCGATTGCTGCTGTCGCCGGGTCACAAAGGCCGCAATCGGGTTCGAAGAGGTAATCGGGGTAGCGGGCGAGCACCCCCTCTGCATCCCGGGCGTTGTCTCCGATTCCAAGGGGCTGGTTCCCTGCGGAAACGACGAGCAGCACCTTCTGCTCGCGGGCAAGCACATCCAGGCACTCTGCCCAGAGGCTCTGGCGTGCGTTATCGCGCAGCCACGGCCGGTCATCGCCCAGGGAAAGGTTGAAAACGCGGCAGTTGTACGGGGGTGTTTTGAAGACCTCGATCGCACGCCGCATCTGCTGGATGATCAGCTTCTCGTCGTCGAAGCGATTCTCGTCGTTCAACACGCGGGCGCTGTAGAGTGTGATGTCGGAAGCGAAATGTCCGGCCTGAAAGCAGGCGCGAACGTCGCCGAACACCGCCAGCCCTCCCACCATCGTGCCGTGGCCGTGCGCATCGGCGGCTGATTCTTCCTGGGTCAGGATTGCCTCGGTGTGACCGATGTTGTTCGCGATCAGCGGATTGTTCGAAGCAACACCGCTGTCAAGCGTACAAACGGAGGGACCGCCGGTCGGCGGACGTGGAGGGCTCGGAAAGTCGTAACGCGTCGTCTTTTGTGCCGTTCGAGAGTCGAAGACCGGGACCGGCGGCAGATCCACCTCTGCAACAATGTCCATTTCGAGCAGGCGATCGAGCTTTGCACCGGTCAGGGAAACACGGGCGAGGCAGAGGGTTTCACCGGTAAATTCGTCACTCAGCCGCTCGCCTGGTGGCGGCGCGTCATCGAGCAATGCCCGCAGTTCATTGATCGCCTGGCGTGCGAGGCCGGGCGTCCCGCGGTGCCATAGCTCGACATCGAGGATGTAGATGCGGCTGGGCTCAAGGTTCCGGCCTTCCTGACCGGTAGTATCTGCCAGGCGGCGGCCAACGCGATCCGGGCGGGACCATAGCCGCATCTGCGCGGCTTCGATGAGTTCGAAAACGTCCCATTTAGTCGAGTCGTAGGGACGGTCGGTCTGCGGATTAATGCGCGGCCCTCGCGTATATTCGTCGAGCGCCTGACGGAATCGGTCCAGATTCACGTCGTCGCGGAAGGCGATGATCGCCCCATCGCGCTCGATGCCGACGATCGTGATCCCGGCCTCCTCGAGCAGCTGCACGAGGTTTGTCGAAGAGGCGCCCGCAGCCAACGGCACCCGGAAGACCAGATGCGGCTGCACTCCCGGCGGGGGCTGAGGCCGGGCACGGGCCTGCTGCTCCAGTTGCTCCACGCGGGTTCGGATCGCCGGTCCGTAGGTGCCCCTTCCTCCCCGATCGGGCATGTCCTGCGGAAAGCCCCGCCGCCTCCGGCGTTGCGGATTCGGCTCCTCACGGATCAGCGGCAAGTGCAGGTAGCGGTCGTCTTCCGGGTGGTGCGGCATCGTTGTGAGCTAGACCTTTTCAGTTGGACTACTTTTTGCGGTCTCGCAGCTTGGCCTTTGGCGTCTGGACGGAATTGGCGCGTACACCCGTCACCGCAAGACGCGCCTTCAGACGAGCAATCGCTGCATCCAGCGTAACTGCCTTGACACTCTCATGCCCATTCAAAATCGTCTGCTTGATCGCGTCGAAGGACAATCGTTCTACGTCGGCATGGGAAGAGCCCTCCAGGGAGAGCGCAAGATCCCCCAGTACGACCTGTTGGTCGACGGGCTTCTGGCGGAAACGCCGCGATAGGAGCACCTCGATCTCGTCACGCGTTGGTTGTGGGAACACGACGATCTCATCGAAGCGGCGCCAGAGCGCCGGGTCGAGCAATCCCTGGTGGTTGGTCGCAGCAATCGTCAGAGTCTCAGCATGGAAACCGTCGAGCAACTGGAGGAACGAGTTAACCACCCGTTTCAACTCGCCGTGCTCATCCGGGGCGATTCGTTCCTTGCCAATCGCGTCGAACTCATCGAACAGGAGAACGAGCGGGCGTGATCGCCCGAACTCGAAGACCTTACGTAGGTTCGCAGCAGTCTCTCCCAGGTAGGAGGAAACTACGGCGTCGAATCGCACCGTTGCCAGTGGGAGGTACAGCTCCCGCGCCAAGGCCTCTGCAGCGACGGACTTGCCGCATCCGGGCGGGCCGCAGAAGAGTACCTTACTCGTCGGAAGAATCCCGTGTGACCGGAGGAGTTCGGCATGGCGCCGCTCGAGCACGATCCGATCGAGCGACTCTCGGACAGGCGCGGAGAGGACCAGGTCATCAAGTTCACGTCGTGATTCGGCGAGTTCGACGAGAAGGGCGTTTCGCTCCTTATCCCGGGGAAGATTTCCGCTACCGTTCGCAATCGAGACCAGGGCGTTCTTCCGTATTGCTTGCTGTCCATTAGCATCCGAGAGAATTCGTTCCAGGTTGTTTGCGACTGTATGGCGGTTGAGCCGCCGCTCGTTCTCCACAAACTCATCGGCAGCAGAGCGAAACGCAACGTCATCACCCTGGAAATGAGCAAGGAGCAATTTCCGGATGGCTTCAGACGCCGCGCTCATGGATCCACCAGCCCCCGTGAATTTTCCAACGTTTTTTTCGCCGCCCTCCGTCTTCATAAAATCCGAGCCTTCGGTGCGAGCAATTCACCAACTCTAGCAGGTTTGTAACCCCGCCTCGATACCGTACTCTTGCTCGATGGATGCTTGAATTCACTGACGACGCCGCTCATTTCCCCTCCCGTAATATTCATCTAAATTGTATCCTAATGTGAACTGCAAGTCACGTTTCCGCTAGCAAGCGCGACCGAGGGGTTCTCAAGGAGAGGGGCATAACCCCTTTCCCTCCGCCGCGAAGTTGATGCCGGCGGATCTGATTAAACCGATCGTCTTGTCGTAAAATCATAGTAGGGGTAACGCGCCGGCTCCGCGCGACCGGGAGAGCCGGTCGAGGTTCTCGATCCGCCCGCCGAACCGACAGACCTGTCACCTGGGCTAAGACAAGGACCTGGCGATGTCCCAGAATGTCCCACCCCAGGCGAATGTTTCGCAGCTTTGATCACTTTTGTTCGCGGTCCGCGTGAGCCGTTTGACCGTCACCGAGGTTGCTGACCATCTGCGAATGGAACCCTTTTCGAGAACCTGACCAGCGCTCAGGGCGATTGTGGTGGGGTAGTAGTCAAGCCTGGATCACGGTTCTGGTTTCTAAGCTGCAAAGCGCGCTGGAGGATCGTCGGATCAAGCGTCAGCGGCTTCCGTGGTTTCGTGAGGGCAGGATCGGTCGCCAAGGTCTTCTCCGCGTCGGCCGTGTCGGCAACCGCGCTGGCCAGCGACGCTTCAGTAGCCGTGTCAGGATGAATCGGGCTCCTGGCTTTGTCGACCGACTTCGTGATAGTAGGTGCAATCGGAGGTTTCGGCGCAGCCTGTCTTGGCGGTCCCTGACCGCTGATCGCAAAGGGAGCGGGGAATTCGTTGGGGTCCGCTGAACTATCAGGCACCACACCTTGGCCTGGAATCACACGGACCGGAGGGAGTTCCTTGACCGTAACGGGACCGGTGGGAAACGGCTTGGTCTTCATGGCTGACGAGTCTGGTGCAGGAACGATGCGGCTGCGCTGGCTGGCGAAGGCGTTCTCCTCATCGGCGCCCTGGGGTGGGGCTGCAAGTTTGGCCGGTACCACGCCGTTGGACGGGGGCGGTGCGTGCAGCTTGTTCACCCATGTCGCCAAGATCTGATAAGCCCGGTCGTTGGAACCTTGAAAAATGGGACGGCTATTGGGCCCGAGGCCGTGCGGTCGCAAACAGCTTGCCAAGAGCTCGCTACGGGGTGGATATTCGCGGTCGACGAGTTTGATGGTTGCATCCAGGTTGGCCCTCAGCGTGTCCCTGGTCCGGTCCTGTTTGGTCTTCACCTGGATGAGCTGGAACGTTCCGTCGTAGCGTTCGTTGTGGCAGCGGGCGCAGTAGGTTTGCAGCACAGGGTGTACGTACCGAGCGAACTCGTCAGCCCGCTTCACGGCCTGGGCTGGTGGTAAGTCGAAGATCACGGGCAGGTCGGTGATTCCCATTCCGCGGCGGGCACCTGAGATCACCGAAGCGTCAAGTGCGCCGGGGCGGTCGCTTGGGGCAGGGGCCTGAACAACCTGCTCGCCGCCGGTCTGCCGCACATCCGGATCGCGCATCCTGTTGGCCTGACGGGTCTGGGCCTGGTTCAGCGAATCGAGCATGGACCGGGCCTGCGAATGCTTGGGGTTGCTCTGGAGGATTGCCTCAAGCTGACACCGGGCCTCCGGCTCCATTTTCTGGCCTAAGCACCAGCGGGCTAGGTTGATGCGCTCGCCAAAATCGTTCTCCGGAAGCTGCTCGATCTTGTAGCGGTAGACCTGTTCGATGGAATCGAAAACCTTTTCGACCCGCTTCTTGGGAAATTTCATGGTGCCCACCCGCTGCTGGACGATGAGCACCCCGTCCTCTTCGGTCAGCACGCCGCTGACAATCCGCCCATCGGAGAGAAGCACGAAGGCGGGCTGCTGGTCTGCCTGTTGGACCAGGCTCGAAGTACCCTCTGGCAGGGCGTCCGGAGTCGTGCCAATTCGAGGCTGGCCATCATCGGGGCCAGGTTGGCCGTCAGCCATGGGCATCGTCCAGCCGGATAATCCAAGTGTTGACAGGGCAACGACAACGAACAGGCTTCGTGACGTAGGCATAAGCCGTGCAGCCCTATCTTGCCGCCAGTCGCGGGAATTGACCTGGCGGACTCGATTGAGATATTAATTGGGAAGTGGTGGCCGGACCTTAGCCAGGTCCCTAGAATTCGTCAAGGTGATCAAGCCCCTCGGTTCGTATGCCCGCGCCCTGCGGCCGCCCGGTTCGCTTCTTAACCTCGAATGCCTTGGCCATGGACTCTTCGGAACTCTCACCACTGCTTGAAGCTCTTCTGGGAAAGGTTGTGGTCGTCGACCTCATCTCGTCGTATGTATGTTTGGGCACACTCGTTGGGTGCGATGCCATGTTCTTGGAACTACGCGATGCCGATCTTCATGACTTCCGGGACAGTCCGGCCTCGCGGGAAGTTTATGTCCATGATTCCGTCCGGCTCGGCATCAGACGCAACCGGGCGAGGGTTTTCCTCCACCGCGACCAGGTCGTGGCGATCACCCGGTTCGACGACATCTCCTCGTTCTAACCGCGGCTCTGCGTGATCAGACGTACCGAACACTTACGAAATCCCTACGTAACCCAGAGTAATCTCTCAGAGGGAGCGAAGAGATCATTGTGTGGCACTGTCCGTCGTCCTCGATCGATGGCCTGATGTATGCATGAGTAGTTGATCTATCGCTCGCACCTTGGTCGACAGACACCTGCGACCACCCGTTAGCAAGGACACGAATCCATGTTCAGACAATTAACGCGGTATTTTCTGCCTCTCTGGTTCCTGGCCGGGCTCATGGTAGCACAGCTTGAGGCTGCCGGAGTTCGCGACGGAGCCGGGCTGTTTAGCGCTTCGACCGTGAGGAAAGTCGACGCAGAGCTGGACCGGCTCGAAAAGCGGTCTCATGTAGACGTCGTGATCGAGACGATCGACAGCATTCCGGGGCTGGGAAGGAACCCATCGCCAGAAGTCAAGAATAGGGCCATCGAGGACCTGGCGGAACAGCGGGCCAAGGAAATTGGGTATGAGGGGGTCTATCTCCTAATCTCCAAGAACGACCATGTCATTTCCGAGGTGCTCGTCCGCGAGCGGTTCGGCGCCTTGATGCCTCGCCACGAGCGCTTGGCTGTCCGCGATGCTTTGCGAAGTGCTTTCAGGGCGGGGAATTTCGACCGGGGACTCTTGAATGCTACGGAGATCATTGAGCGGTCGTTGTCTGACGTCCCCGTCCAGCCACGTGCGGTGAGGGATTTGCCCGTCGGCCAGCATGCTGGGGCTCAGCATGCAAGGTTCGGGCTGGGGACCCTCCTGAAGATCGGGCTGGGTATCTTCGGCGTTCTCCTACTGTTGCGTCTTCTGGGAGGCCTTTTTGGACGCGGAAGTGCCGGTTACCCCCCGCAGATGGGCATGGGGGGCATGCCTCGCCCGGGAATGGGGCCAGGCTACGGCGGACCGGGAATGGGGCCGGGCTACGGCGGACCGGGAGGTTACGGTGCTCCCCGCGGCGGTGGCTTCTTCTCGGGGATGCTTGGCGGGCTTGGCGGTGCGCTTGCCGGCAACTGGCTTTACGACCAGTTCTCGGGCCATCATGGAGGCCATACGGACGTCGCATCCGCCGTGTCTCCTGATGCGCCCGTCTCCCAAAGCCCCGAGAGTGATGCATTCGTCGGCGGCGATGATGACAGTCAAGGAGGTACCTCCTGGGATGATCCCGGAAGCACCGGGTCAGCCGGAGGTGACTGGGGCGGCGGCGATGGCGGTGGTGACTGGGGCGGAGGCGGAGGTGACTCGGGTGGCGGTGGAGACGGCGGCGGCTGGTAAGTGCATGCAGGAGTCTTAATCGCCTCGCGGTTCGGCCGGTCCTCTTTTTTTTCTAAAAGCGAGAGCCGACCGGCCGGACCGATAACTTCCAGGTCCTTGGGCGCGTGGTCCACTGGAGTCCCCCAGCCCGATTCGCGTTTCAGTCCTAGGTCGCGGCGTTTATTAGCCATCGCCTAACTCTTTGAGCTTGATGCTTTTGAACCAGCAGTCGCTGCCATGGTCCAAGAACCCGAAGTGGCCGGAGCGGGGCAGAAGGCGACTTGACGCGGGTGGTGGTCACCGGTAAGGTCACACGAGAATTCGGTCGGGCCTTTCAACGGTACTCTCGGCGCAAGAACCAGCGATCGCGGCACTTCGCCCCGGCGCAAGAGCTCGTGACGCCAGTACCAGGCACGCTCGGTCATCGGCCATGCGGGCTGCGGGAGCAGGGTTCGCATCGAGGACGATGTTCTGGTTGCCCCGACGGTTGTAAGGCGCTCACCCACCTTCCCTAGACCCCGGACTGCGTCGGCCTCCGACATGGAACGTTGGTTGGCCTGCCGCCTGGCGGCAAGCTCTCTCTCAGCGCTAGCTTATGCCCCGCCGTGGCGATCGGTCGGGGGGCACAGAGTGCAACCATCATCTGAACGAGGTCAGGCGGTCGCCGCCCATCGGAGCGCAGGCATGGCAGAGAAAGCACCCGATTCCAGCGAGCCCCTCGATGTTCAGAAGGTTCACTACCTCGTCCGTCTGATGAAGCGCTACGACCTGACCGATCTGAACCTCAATGATGGCAAGGTTCAGATCCGGCTGAAGCGGCGAGGGTCTGAGCCGCCCCCTGCACTCGCATCGCCGGCCCAGCCGACGTCCGCGGCCAGCGGGTACGCTCACCTTATGCCAACCGCGCTTTCCCCCACGGCAACGGCTGCCCACTTTGAGACCGGCGGGGGAGCTTCCGTCAGCCCCGCCACGATCCTCATCAAGAGCCCGATGGTTGGAACCTATTATGCCTCAAGCTCTCCGGACGCCCCGGTGTTTGTTGCGGTCGGCACGGTTGTTCAGCCGGAAAGTACCGTCTGCATTATCGAGGCAATGAAGGTCTTCACCGATATCCCCGCGGGAGTCTCGGGCACCATCGCCGAGATCCTTGTCAAGAACGGACAGCCTGTCGAGTTCGATCAGCCTCTGTTCCGCGTTATCCCATCCTGATGCGACGCATGAGATATGATCCGGGGAAGGCCACCATCATGTCCAGCTGCTGCAGGCGGCGGCCCTGGCGATTCGATGTGGAGAGGCGCTCAAGGCCCGTCGTCACGGGGGTGCGGCATAGCGGAGCCTTCCGGCCCCAGCGCATGAGGGAACCTTCTCGATGTTTCAAAGGATCCTGGTAGCCAACCGAGGTGAAATCGCCCTCCGCGTTATCCGCGCGTGCAAAGAGCTGGGCGTCGAAGTGGTCGCGGTCTATTCCCAGGCTGACCGCGATGCTCCTTACCTTCAGCTTGCCGATCGAACCATTTGCATCGGCAAGGCCGCCAGTGTCGACAGCTATCTGAACATTCCCCGCCTGATCGCCGCGGCCGAGGTGGCCGATGTTCAGGCGATCCATCCCGGCTACGGCTTTCTGAGCGAGAACCCGCAGTTTGCGGAGATCTGTCGCAGTTGCAACTTCGAGTTCATCGGTCCGCCGCATGAGGCGATTCGCAAGATGGGGCTGAAGACCGAGGCCAAGCTGATTGCGGCGGCGGCCAAGGTCGCCGTGGTGCCCGGCTCCGATGGCGCTATCGGCTCTGACGCTGAGGCCCTGAGCCTCGCCCGGTCGATCGGTTTTCCCGTGCTCATCAAGGCCGCCGCGGGGGGCGGGGGCAAGGGTATGCGCGTCTGCCGCGACGAGGCGAACCTCAATAGCGCGCTGCAGATGGCGCGTGGTGAGGCCGCGGCCGCATTCAAGAACCCGAGCGTGTATCTCGAGAAGTACATCGACAGGCCACGGCACGTCGAGGTGCAGATCCTCGCCGATTCGCACGGCAACGTAGTGCACTGCTGGGACCGCGACTGCTCGCTGCAGCGAAGGCATCAGAAGCTGGTGGAAGAGGCGACGGCCCCCTCATTGCCCATGGAGGTCCGCTCTGCGCTGGGCGAGGCCGCGGTCCGGCTGGCCCGGACCGTCGGTTACGTCAACGCCGGCACCTGCGAGTTCCTGGTGGACGCCCAGAACAATTTCTACTTCATCGAGGTCAACGCCCGCATCCAGGTCGAACACCCGGTCACCGAGATGGTCACCGGCATCGATCTGGTGCAGCAGCAGATCCGCATCGCTGCCGGCGAGCCCCTTCCCTTCGGCCAGGAGGACATCGTCCCCCGGGGCCATTCGATCGAGTGTCGGATCAATTCCGAAGATCCGGAGAACAACTTCCGTCCTTCCCCCGGTCAGGTCACCGCGATCTCACCCCCCGGCGGCCCCGGCGTACGCTGGGACTCGCACGTCCGCTCCGGCTACGTTGTGCCTCCTAATTACGACTCTTTGCTGGGCAAATTGATCGTCTGGGCGCCAAGCCGTCTCGAGGCCATCGTGAGGATGCGCCGGGCCTTGGACGAGCTCCAGATCGAAGGCGTCAAGACCACCATTTCCCTGCAACGCAGGGTACTGCGGAATGCCGACTTCGTCGAGGGACGCATCGATACCACCTGGGTTGAACGCGTCCTCATTGCCAGGCCAGCGCCGGCCGACCGCGGGGCGGCGCTCTCGCCCTGATGCCTGGGGCAGAATCGCCCCGGCGCAGCCGCGGGGCTGACATCACATCGGCATCGCACATCTCGAAGACAAAGATCGCCCATGCACTGCCGTGGGGCTGACGGTAAGAAATGCGAATCTGGTAGGATGAAATGTACGAGCGAAAGCGCGTCTGCCGGCGCAGGAACGCACGATCGCCATCGCCCCTGACATTCTCCTTGACACCTCGAGCGGACATCTATTCATGAAAGTCGGCCTGCTGACTGGCGGGGGCGATTGCCCAGGACTCAACGCCGTCATCCGCGCGGTCGTGCGCCGGATCGCTGACGCGGGAGGCACTTGTCTTGGCATCCTCGAAGGCTGGCGCGGCCTGCTGCAAAACCTCACCATGCCGCTGTCCCTTGCGTCGACCGACGGGATCGTCAGCCAGGGGGGAACAATCCTCGGGTCGTCTCGAACGAATCCCTACAAGCACCCGGAAACCGATCTCAGTGCGCTTCGCGCCAATTTTGATAGCCAAAGTCTTGATGCGCTCGTGGTCATTGGCGGGGATGATACGCTCGGAGTCGCCGTTCGCCTCTACAACGATTTTCAGTTGCCTCTCGTCGGCATTCCTAAGGCCATCGACAACGACCTGACCCTGGCCGATTTCTCATTTGGATTCGACACGGCAATCAATGTCGTCACCGAAGCCGTCGACCGGCTCCGCACCACCACGGAAAGCCATCGCCGGATCATGGTCGTCGAGACAATGGGGCGGAATTCCGGATGGATCGCGTGTCTGGCAGGTATAGCCGTGGGCGCTGACTACATTTTGGTACCCGAAGTCCCTATCGATCTGCCCCACCTGCTGAATGTGCTCACCAGAAGGCGCGCCGGCGGCAAGAAATATGGCCTGGTGATCGTCGCCGAGGGTGCAAGGCTCCCGGACCGGGAGCCTTTGTCCCTCGACATGCCACCAGACCCGTTCGGCAACGTCCGGCTAGGAGGAATCGGGAGCGCGATCGCCGAGGCCATCGAGAGCCAGACGGGACTGGAGACCCGAAGCGTCGTCCTTGGGCACCTCCAGCGCGGTGGAGCACCCACCGCTTTTGACCGAGTGCTGGCAACCCGGCTGGGCTTGGCCGCCGGCGAGCTGGTTCTCGATCGCCGCTTCGGTACCGTCCTCAGCTGCCAGGGAGGACGCATCGTCCCGCTGCCGCTGACTCCAAGCAGCGTCACTACCCGATCGCTCGACCTGTCCTACTACAACGAAGCGGCCGCATTCTTCTACTAAGCAAGAGCCGATCACGGCACCAGGGGCACCGCCGGAGAGAAAAAATCGGCCGGGGGTTTGACTCTCGTGCTGGCCATTGATATTATTAATTTACCTTCAGCCAAAAACTGAGGCCTGATCATACCGGCCGGGGCGGGGTGCCTTCGGGTAGCTTGCACCGGCCGATGGTATCGGTGGGGCCCGGTGAACAAGGAATGAGGTTGCGGCGTAGATTCTCTTACGACGCCGTAGGATCGTTGCTCTTTGACAATTCGGTTGATTGCACTCGTCAGCCA
>JBKQMU010000337.1:0-27997 GCA_052146555.1 Isosphaeraceae bacterium | reverse complement strand
GATCGATGACCTGATGCAGGTCGAGGATCTCGACGAGATCCTCAACCTGGCGAGGCGCCAACTCCCGCGTCTCTTTCCCGATCGCTCGGGATGACCCACTCGAAAAGTTGTGTCCATACCTATGCCCTCCAGGGAGAAGGTATCTTTTCCCTTCTCCCTGCAGGATGAAGGTGGTTGAAGGCCGGATGAGGGGGGTGCGTGTACCGAGGCTCGCATCCCGAGACCCTCAACCGCCGGTGCGTGGCCCCTTCTCCCAGAGGGAGAAGGCTTGATCTCGCCGGCTCACGGAAGCGCTCGCCGGGCTCCTTTTTGAGGCACGCCGCGCGATTTTTGCAGTGCCGGGGTCGCGCACCGCGGTATCTTGACTGCGAACCGCGAGCCGGAGCCGGGACGGCTGGCTACCTCGATCTGGCCATGAATCGACGAGATCAGGTGCTTGACGATCGAGAGCCCTAGCCCGGTCCCTCCCAGCTCCCGGCTGCGGGCCTTGTCGACCCGGTAAAATCGCTCGAAGATCCGCCCCAGCTCGTCGTGTGGAATGCCGATGCCTGTGTCCACGACCTCGACGATCACGGCATCGGGAGTCTGTGAGCAGTCGACCCGTACCTTGCCCCCTTCGGGAGTGTACTTAATCGCGTTGTCAACCAGGTTGTCGAAGATCTGCCGGATCGCTTCCTCGTCGGCCAGGACCAGGGTTTCGCCGTCCAGCCCATCCACGGAGAACGTGAACGAAAGGTTCTTCGTTTCGGCCCGGCCCCGATGCGCTTCCAGGCACGACTCGAGCACAGGAACGAGCGACAGCGGACCATGCTCGAAAAATTCCTGGGTGGATTCGAGCCGGGCCAAGCTGAGCATGTCGCGAATCAACTGATTCAACCGCTCGACCTGCTCGTCGATCCGGTCCAGGAACCGGCGATTGACCGACTCGTCATGGAGGGCCCAGTCGATCAAGGTCTCGGTATAGGCCTTGATCGAGGCGACCGGAGTCTTCAGCTCATGGGAGGCGTTGGCGACAAAATCTTGCCGCATCCGCTCCAGCCGGCGCAAGTCCGTGACGTCGTGAAAAACGAGCACGGCTCCCGAGGGGGGCAGCCCGTGCAAGGGAGTGCCGCGAACCGACAGGATCCGGGACGGACTGCGCAAGGCCGTTTCGCGCAAGGGAAACGAGACTTCTCCCTGGTAGGCATCCGGGTGAGAGAGCCGCAGCGTCTCCTCGACGGCACTCTGGACCTGGGGACTGCGAATCAGCTCGGGCACCAGCCGGCCAACCGACGAGCCATCCAGTCCGAAGAGTGCATCGGCGCTGGTGTTAGCGAAGAGGAGCCGGCGCCTTGCATCGACCGCGATCACAGCCTCGGCCATCGCCCCCAGCACCACGCGAAGCTGCTGCCGGTCTTCTTCCAGTCGGTCGATCCGCGCCTGGACGTGCTGGGCGGCGGCATTGAAGCCGCGGATCAAGCGGCTCATCGGGCCCCACACATCGATCAAGATTTGCCGCGTTTTCTTGCCGGCTGTGAGAGCATCCAGGCCGCGCAAGACCTCACGGAAGGCTCGGAACCATTGCCAGGCCACGAGTCCAATCGCGCTCAGACACGCCAGCGCCAGGGCGATCAGAAAAATTCCCATCGCCGTCCCCGGGCCTCGCCACCGCGAACTTGCCGCCGAAGGTACAGTATCGGCCCGGCGGGCACCGCGGTCAACACAGCCATCCATCGCTCGTCGCGGAGGATCGCTTTGCCGCCAGTCATTCTCCGCCGCAAACTTCGCCTCCGCGCATTGCCCTTCGACTTGCGGTAAGTCGATGAGCCGGAGCAGTCGATCTGGCTCTTCCAAGGCCCAGACCGCCAGCATCCAGTGCGACACCGCCCTAGCGCAGGCGCGGTCGCGATCGGAGCTGGCAATCCCGGCCTCCGTGGCCTTCAGGGCTTCAACTTTGGCGCGAACGATGGCCCGGTAAGCAAGATAGAAGGGCAAAAGCTGGGCGCCCTGCGCATCTCCGGAAGCCAAAAAATAGGCCCGGCAGAATTGGCCGGCAAGATCCTGGCGGCTGCGCTCGAAAAGCTCCATGGCCAGGAACGCCATGTCGGAGACCGGGTCGACGGATCGAAGACGGTCGTCAAATTCGATGCAATCGACGACCAAGATGTCCTCGGGGGGCTCGCGCTCCGGGAAAAGATACACGTGTTCCAATCTCAGGTCGCCATGAGCGTCGCAAGGCGCGCCGCGTAAGGCGCGCTCGTCGAAGAGCGGCCGCAGTTCCAGAAGCCGCTGCTCGATGAGCACTTCAAGGCGACGGAAAAGCGCGGCATCGACGATCGAGCCCCCCAAAGCGCCTGCCTCGCCGAGATTCTCCCGAACCAGCCGCGCGACGCCGTCGAACCGGCACTCAGCGGCGATCTGCGGGCTGCGCTGAGCCGCGGCGTGAAACGCGGCGATCCGCGCTGCCAATTTCTCGATCAGCCCGGGTCCAGGTTCGTCACGGTCGAGGATCGCGCTGAGCGTCGCTTCCTCCGGCAGCCGCCACATCTTAACCGCCCATTCGACGATGGACCCGGGTTGGTCCATGCGCAGCCGCACGCCGTCCCAGGTGACGGGAACGACCCCCAGATAAACCCCCGGCGCCAGCCGCCGATTGAGCCGCACCTCTTCCTCGCAGAAATAGCGGCGAAGCGCAAGTGAGCTGTAATCGAGAAAGCGGAAGTGCACCGGCTTCTTGATCTTGTACGCCAGCTCGCTGGTCAGAAAAACCACCGAGATATGCGTTTGGTAAACGAGCGGCTGCCCGCTTGCCGGCTCATAGGCCGCCGGATCCGAGAGTCCCTCGATCAGGGATTGCAGCTCCACCGGTGGGTCCTGCTGATGCGATCTCGGCCTTCCCCAAGCAACCCCGCTGCTCCGTAAGGATTCCAGCATGACAAAAGGCGGGATGAGATGCGCAGTGAGTGCGTCGCCGACTTAGGTTGCCAGTGGCTAGGGCACGCTTCCGTGTGCCACTCCCGGGCGAGGACCGGCCGAATGACCGGCCCCGCCCACGATCCTTGAGCGATTCTTTACTGGACAAAGTCGTCGTCGTCGATCACTTCTCTGCCGTTTGTGGTAGCAAGCGCTTGCCACACGGCCAGGTTGATTTCATTGCGGACGAACGAGACGTGACCGTCGCAGAAGAGTGAATGGACGCCGCCGGCGTGATAGCTCCGCGCCGTGATGTTCAGCGAGAGCGAGCCCCACCAGTAACCGGGGGCGACGTTGCTCTTGTTGCTATGTGGCAAGCCGCCGCGGCAGTCGACGTTCAGATCGTTGGGCGGGCGAAGATGGTTATACATGCTGTGCCCGGGTGCGCCATAGTGCCATTTGCTGCCGCGCGTCACCTGCTGTCCGGCGGGAACGGTAGGAGGGTTCCAGGCGCTGCCGACGCCGCACTTTGAGCTATAGCTCGTGTAGTCCCAGATGGGCGGCCCGGTCGTGCTATTGTTGCCGGTGATCGAAAACCCGTTCAAAGGGTCCGCATACGAGGCGCCATACGTGGCGCCCCAGACCGGATTCGGGATGAAGGGGTTGGAGCGCCAGGTCTCACTGACGGCGATGGTGCTGTACAATCCATCGATGATGACACCGGGCGTTACGTTCGAGTTCTCGAAGAACACACCGTTTGGCCTGGCGCTCCAGCCCGGGAACCCAGCCGCCGGCGCCCCGGCCGGCGGCCACTTCGAGATATCTTGGGCCATGTTATACTGGGTTCCCGTGCACAGCAGATAGTTGTGCATGCCATAGCTCGTCTGCGCCTGCACGTCCGGCGTCGGGTCGGACGGGCAGATGAGAAAGCCCATGAAATTTTGGGAGACGGTGGTGTTGGGCCCGACGCCGTTGACGTCGATGTCCGGGGCGAGCTGGAAATTGAACGACCCGAAGTCGTTGCCACGTTCGAAGAAGGGGAGCATTTGCGCATAGGCGCCCCAGCAGATGCCGTAGCCATACGTGGTCGGCCAGGGGGGGCCCGGATTGTTCACGTAACTATTGATTCTGCCCGGCGGAAACTTTCGAAACGCTGACTCGTAATTGTGCATCGCCAGGCCAATCTGCTTGAGATTGTTGATGCACTGGGCGCGGCGGGCCGATTCGCGAGCCGACTGTACCGCCGGCATGAGCAGGGCGGTCAGGATACCGATGATCGCAACGACCACCAGCAATTCGATCAGAGTGAAACCACGACGATTCCCGATGATTCGCATGAACAGGAACTCCCAGGGTGAGGCGCAACAGCGTCGTTTTCCACGATCATGGAAGCTAACGCCACAATCGTGTCCCCACCTATTCTTAACAAACCGATGGTCCGCACACAACAGTCCACTCAAACTTGAAAACAAAGATTGCCCTCGCCAGGGCGAGCAAGCACTCAGCCGCGATCAAAGAGCGGTGGAAACAGTGGGATGTGTAACGCTTCAGCGGAATTCAGCAAGCACGAGAGTTCCGAATTGTGGAGACCAATAGCACCAGTTGATTGGGAGAGATGGGCCGTCCTGGTCGTTGTCTGGGCAAGCTAGGGGCGGTCGCTGATTCCCGCTGAGGCGTTACTGTCAGGCGAGAATCACTCACCGGCCGGTTCGCGAACGTTGAATTCGAGCTTCCAGCGGCGCGGGTCGCGCGTGCTCTGACACCAGAGCTCCAGGGTACCGACGTCGCTGATGCTTGAGTGCAGGCGAACCGGCACGGTTTCACCCAGACCGCCGTCCTCGGCCTCGAGCGCGGTTTCCAGCGGTGCGAGCTCCTGGATCTCCTCGGGGTTCCAGCGCTCCAGGATCGTGCCGACGGGGTCGTCGCGGCGGGTCGTCGAGCTCAGGAAGCGGAAGACGGCCGGCTCGCCGATGACCAGGCCCACTTCAGAGCTGGGCACGTCGGTTTCGGTTCCTTCCTCCATGCCCATGGGAACGACGCAGAGGGCCTTGATCGGTGGCGGGACGCCCGGGACGGCCGGGGCAGCGGTTTCCAGGCCGACGTAGTACGACCGGGCCACGCCGCCGTGGATTCGCACGCCCTTGCCGCGGCGAACCTGGCCGTAATACGCAGCGCCCCGGGCCACTGCCAGGTCTAAGTCGGAGGACTGAAGCTCGGGAACCGGCTTGCCGGCCCACTCGGAGAGGACGTCGAGCACCCGCTTTCGAAGTTCGGTCGCCTTGAAGACGCCGCCATTGAAGAGCACGGCGGAGGGCAAGATCATCGATCCACCGGTATGCAGCGAGCCGGCCTGCTGGCCCAGGAACCGGGCGAGATGACGGGTGATCGCCGGATCGGCGGCATAGGGAAGGCCGATCTCCGTGAGACCGACACGGCGGCCGCGGAGGGGAAGATCGGTCGCCAAGCAGTGGGGAAGAAAACCATCCAGCAAGGACGACTTGAGCAAATCGCGGGGAAGCTCGGTCTTCACCGTGCCACCGATGACCTTCGATCCCCGGCCCAGCACGGTGACCGGGGCCGCGTTCTTCTTGGGATCGGCAAAGAGCGTCTCCTTGGCGGTGCGGCAAGCGTAGCCAAGCGCCACGCGCTGGGCCGCGTCCAGCCCGTCCATCCCCTGGGGCAGCGTGGCCGCGACGGCATGCGCCAGCGCCAGGTCCATGTTATCGCCGCCTAAGAGGATATGTTCGCCCACCGCCAGCCGCGAGAGAACCAGGTCGCCCCCCTGGTCGGAGACCGCGATCAGGGTGAAGTCGGTCGTGCCGCCGCCGACGTCACAAACCAGGATGATGTCGCCAACCTTGACCTGCTTGCGCCACTTCTCCCCTTGCACCGCGAGCCAGGCATAAAAGGCCGCCTGGGGCTCCTCCAGCAGGGTGACGTTCTTGAGCCCCGCGGCGGCGGCGGCCTCCGTGGTCAGCTCGCGAGCCACCGCGTCGAACGAGGCGGGAACCGTCAGCAAGATGTCCTGATTCTCGATCTGTTCCTCAGCCTTCTTTCCCGCGATGCGGGCATTCCATGCCTCGCGCAGATGTTCGAGGTAGGCCGCCGACGCGGTGACAGGCGAGACCTTGGAGACATCCTCGGCCGCCGTCCAAGGAAGGATGGGGCTGCGGCGATCGACCCCCGGGTGCGAAAGCCAGCTCTTGGCCGAGCTGACCAGCCGGCCGGGCACCTTGGCGCCGTGCTCGCGGGCGAAGGCTCCCACCAGGTGATCCGCGGGCGACTTCCATGGCAGCTCAAGTGAGCCGGGAGGGAATTCACGGGCAGAGGGCAGGTAAAGAAACGAGGGCAGAAGCGCCAGCTCCGAGACGTCGCCAGGCGAGACGACCTGGGGGACTGGCAGGGTCTCGATCACGCTGGAGGTTGCGCCGTTCTGGGCCGGCGACTCGGCCTCTGAATAGGCCATTGCACAGTTGGTGGTGCCCAGATCGATGCCGACAACATAGCGAGCCATGCGGGTTCCTCGTGTCCCATTCCATTAAGCTGGCTGCCGCTTGCAACGTTTAGGGCAGCTCGACCTCCGCCGGCGAGAGCACCGACGAGTCGTCGCGCGCCACGGGCAAGAGCGGCAGGTGAACCTCGCGTACGCGCCAGCCGTGGTGCTTGAGCACTCCCTGAAACGGAGGCTTGCCGTCGACATTACCGATGAGCCGGACGGCGGCGGGGTCGAAGTCGGTGGGGACCTGGACCTGTGCCTCTTCCACGGCATTGATGATCGGTTCGATGGTCAGATAATCATGCAGCGACTTGCGGCAACCGCGATGGATGTCGCGCACCGCCGCGCCGATCTGCGCGTCGGTGTAGTTGTCGATGTCCTCCTGGAGGAAATCGACCAGGCGCCCGTCGCGCTGCAGCACCGTGAGGATCCTCAAATCCGGTCCCGTGGGAGTGCGCGAGAAAAGGGGCGCAACCCGAGCGGCAAAATCCCTGTCGGTCAGGATGTTCCAGAACGCCTTGAGCGCCAGCAAGAGTCGATTCACCGAAGAGTCCCCACCATGGCCGTCGATCCGGAACCATCGCAAGATCCAGCCCGGCGCCAACGCAAGAAACACCGCAGCCGGATAGCTCCCCAGGCCCTACGAGCCGGCAAACCGGCATTTTACCATGCGCCGGCCGGGGAGCAAACCGTTCCATGCGTCGTGCGCCCTCAGCCGTCGAGCTTTGCACGGTGCGCGAAAAGCGCGATAAGATGACTCAACGACTCAGTGTCTCGGTCAGGTCGACGCATTCTCGTATCTGATGGGGCAGTGCCAAGGCGGTTTCGACCGTGCCATGGCGCGGATGGCTCGCCATGCTGGTCTCTTCAAGAGGTTCTCGAGGTATGACGACCTACAACTCCCGCGAAGAATCCGACGCCCTGATCATCGGTTTTGACGACCCCGCGGGCCTGAACGACTTTCGCAATAGTACTCTGCGAGATTCCCTCTACGAGCTGGTCCAGACTCGCACCCAGCCGTTTCTTGCGATCGATTTGCTGCAAATCGATTACCTTTCCAGTTCGGGCTTGGCCATCTTAGTCGGAATCAAGCGGCGGGTCGAAACCAGGCTGGGCAAGATCGTTCTCTTCCATGTCCATCCGACGGTGCTGGATATCCTCAAGGTCACGAAGCTGGACCGATACTTCACGGTCGCCCAGGACGAGCACTCCGCCCTAGCATCGCTCCACCCGGTGCCTGCGCTCTAATCATTTCGTTCGCTTTCCTCAGTACTCGATCCTCACTGTGCTTCTTCCTGGCATGAAGTCGTTTCCATGACGCGGCCGACTTCTAGAGTCTGAGTGGCTTGCCGCGCCGGGCTTGGACCGCCAGCGCAATCGGTTGGTCGATCTCCGATCGGCTCTGTTCGCCGGCGCAGTGGGCGTCTCTCCTCTGGGCCGGTTGAGAACCTGAATCAAGGAGGGCGGCTTAGGGTCAGCTTCGCGTGCGCAAGCGACGCGTGGAGTGCCTGGCGAGTCGCCGAGAAGGGAGTCGTCCATGAGGTTCGAGCAAGAGCGGTCTGACCGGCCCGATCCGGCCCGTCGCAGGAATTTCCAAACACCTGAAGAACTCGAGAGCCGGCAGTTACTCTCCTCGGGGCTCACCGGCTACTTTTCTCTCTACACTCCCAGCGATCTGTACGTCACCAATCCGATTACGCACCAGCGCGAATCGATCTCATACCGCGACCTGATGCAGCACAACAATCCGAATAGCGCTCTGCTGAGCAACGAGGGCAAGATCGTCAGTGGAACTGACCGGGCCGGTGATGTGTGGACGATCACGGTTCACGGGCCTGGCAAGGTCATCGTCACCGATACCACCCCCAATGACGGCAGCTTGGACGACGATATCGCGACGATCCAGATCGTTAATTCCAGTCTGACCTCGACGTACGTGACGGGTACGGTGGTGGCCTCGAACCGCGTTTTGACCAGCGGCACCGTGCTCTTCGATCGCTTGATCGCAACCAGCGGCGTGCGTTCGATCGAGCTCAACGGCTTCAACCTGTCGGCCAACGTGACGCCGGCGGTCAACCAGACCGCGGGCATCTTCCTTTATGGCGGAGTGCAGACCCTGAGCTTCAATGACGTCCTGGGTCTAATCGACACGTCCCCTCAGAGCAGCACGCCGCAGGTGTACCAGATTCAGATCGGCGACGCGTCGACGCCGATTAGCGTCAAACCCTCCATTTTCCTTGATTCGGTCTACAACTCGGTCTTCGACAGCAGCGTGACACCTACATCGGCAGGTCCCATACCGACAGGTCCACTAACCAGCCCCAGCGTGATCTTCAGCGTCAACGGCGTGGTTCAAAACTTCAGCGTCGTCTCGATGACCCAGTCGCCGGTTCCACCGAACTACATCATCGATACCCAGCAAGGAACGACCGAAAACTGGACCGGGTGGCCGAAATCAGGTCCGGTCCCCGCCGGCTTTCAGTTCTTCTACAATATTGTGGGAACGACCGGACGAACGACGCTCCAGGCGTCCGCGATCAACCACCTGAATGTCGTCGGCAAGGCCACGAACTTCACAGCCCAGCGCGACACGCAGCCCTTCCAGAGCAGCTTGAGCGGACTGAATTACTTCAGATCGGCGAAGTTCGGGGCCAACGCCGACGCCGTCGCGCTGGATGTCAAAGGCCGGATTGGAAAACTCACGTTCAAGCGAGGCCTGGGCGACCCGAGCTACGTCTTCAACGCCAAGCAGCAGGTTACCAACCAGAGCTCAAGCCTGCCTGCCACCACCGTGTATCTGCCCGCCACCGAGTACGGCGTTCCTCTCGGTTCGGAGGGCTATCCCGCTCACGGCCTGGAGGGCGGCGTGATCACGGCCAAGTCGATCAGGTCACTCAAGATTGGTCCGGCCAACTACACCACCCTGACCGCGCAAAATCCGATCTTCGTCCAGACCGGCCAAACCGGATACGCAACTGCCTATCTGACGAACCCCGGAACCGCGGTGACCAACGCGGCCATCACGACCACCGGCTCAATCGGTAGCGTGAAGATCACGGGCAACCAGCTCAATACAGAGATCAAGACCGGGTTCGATTACCAATCGTACCTGGCGGGACTGGAGGGAACCCGAAGCGCCAGCCGGATCGCCCGGATCAAGCAGCGCGGCGACCTCGTCAGCAGCGTGGATTCGGCGACCTTCCGACCCGCCAAGGATAAGACCACCGGCAACTCCACTTACAGTTTCAACACCGGCACGGCCGGTCCCGGCTCGATCACGGGTACGATCACAGGCGCGGTCGGTCATGGCCGTGACGCCGCCACCTACTCGAAGACGGCCTACCCTGGTGCCGCGTACCCGACCGGCGGCCGGACGGCACTTGGAAACTACGGAGCTGGGTTCTTCGCGCGGCGGCGAAGCGCGAACCTTCCTCCGCCCCGGTGAGCCCTCGAGCCCTCAAGGACAGAAAGGCCGGCCCGTCCTGGACGTTGAGGGTAACAGCACAGCCGGGCGCCGCAGATGAAACCGGCCCCATGCCATCGTCGCGGCAGGGTGCCCCATCACGCCCGTGGTACCCCCGACTCGCACCCGTGCTCGACCGCTGGTCGGCGGCGCGGCTCCTGATGCTCGTCATCGGCACCGTCCGGGCCTGCGGCAACGCACGGTCACCGCCTGGATCCGCCGGCCTCAGCGACAAGTTCCGGCCCTGCTACACTCTGGTCGCTGCCGCCGCATGCCAGGGCCAGCCGGTAATCGCCGAGGTCTCGTTCGACGATCACTTCTTATGGCGGTGGGGATTGCCGGGATGGTCTTCGCTTGAACTTGTCGCCCTGGTGCAAGCCGCGCTTGCCGGATTTGATCAGCTCGGCAAGTGTCCTGTCGCTCTCGTCGGCCGGCAATTGCGGCGCGTTCGGGCCTGCTGCAGTGATAACGATCAGCGAGTCGTTGGATGTTCCCGTGCCCTCGAAGCCGAGCCCAACCCGTACGTGGTAGGCTCCTTCGCCGATCTTGAGGGTATATTCGTCGTCCAAGGCCGCCCGCTCATACTTGATGGAATCATCCGATCGAAGAGGCCGCAGGGAGCCGGCCCTATCTCCGCCGAATACCATCCCGGCGATCCCCACCGCCATCGCGACCGCCCCCAAAAACACGCGTGCCAATTTCACGACTTACTCCTTCCTGATCGAGATTTCGAAGTGCACCCTGGCTTTCACCGGGCTACGTCAGCATTCTCACAACGACGTTGGTACCATTTCGGGACGACCCGGCTCAAGTGCGAAAACAGATAACCGTCTTGAAATTCGCTTTCCAGCGGCTTATACCACCCATTAATAAACCTGATCGTGGCCGGAGTTGGTAGTGGTTCCCCTCAGGAATCCGCTCACCGGTCCAATAGTCAGTGACGCGGAACGACCACACGCCCCCATGGAGATCATCATGCTTGTCCGTGGTTTCGTCTCGTACCCTCGAAGGTCCTTTTCTCTCGTCTCGTTGACGCTGGTTTTCGCCTCGGCTGCATTCGGGCCATGCGGTACGCCCGCGGTTGCCCAGAGCTACGGGGTCTCCTCCGCCTACGCCGACGTCCCCCAGTGGACGAAGAAACCCGGAGTCGAATTCTATGCAAAAGGTTCGCGCGTCCGCATGGGCGGCGTGATCTTCGAGGCGAGGTGGAATACAAACGAGGAGCCGGGCGGCTTACCTACTCAGACCGGCTGGTATTTCTTCGATGAGATGTACGACCTGACAACCGGCAACCGCTTAGACGTCGCTGGCGCCAGAGTGATCGGCTACATCCCGGCCTGGAAGCGAGGCGTGGGCGTGGATTATCGCGACCCGAGGCTTTACGAGTCCCTCACAAACGGAATCGTCGCGTTCCTGACATTCGATGAACAGCAGCCCGGCACCCTCTCCCGTGCGTCGATCGACACGGTGGAATCGGTGATCGGGGACATCGTGGCGACGGCCCATGCCAAGGGGGTGGCCGTCTCGATCGCGGTTGGCGGTGCCGATGATCTGGCGTTCCTCAAGCTCATGAGCGGGATCGGGGGCGGCATTGGCGTCGACGGCGACAAGGTCAGCTTCACCGACCCGGATGCGGAGCGCAGGCTCGACGCAGTCGTCGCCTCCCTCCTCGACTTCGTTTCCAGGCACCAGCTCGATGGGATCGACCTCGACCTCGAGGGGTGGTGGGGCAAGAAGGCCGCCGAAGAGCAGGGCGGGCGGCCTGCGGGGATGAAGGCCCACCCTGCCGGCTACGCGCTGACGGCACTGGCGAAGAAGCTCCGCGCCGCCAGGCCGAGGATGCTACTGTCCGCCGCGGGCTTTGGCACGTCGTGGTACGGGAACAACTACGACCCGGGGCTCATCGATTACCTCGATTGGGTCGGGCTGATGACCTACGACCTGACCGGGTCGTGGAAGGACTCCCCGGTCGGACCCCACTCGGCCTTAAGAAAGATCCGCGACCAGCGTGTTTACGAGGCCGAGCAGCAAGGGGATTGGCCGGTGGCGGACGTTTACAAGCCGGAGACTCACGGGCCCCGGTACGACTTCAACCCGATCCAATCGGCCGAGGAGTCGGTCTGGTACTGGACCAACCCGCTCTATGCAAACTGGCAAGGGCGGGGCCAATCGATCCCCCGCCGCAAGATCGCGGTGGGCGTCCCGACCTACGGATACGACTTCTCCGCGGCCTCGGAACGGGGAAACAGCTACCGGACGATCGAGTACCGGGCGATCCTGTCGATGTTCGGCGACGCGGACCGACGCCCCAGCGGGAACATCAAGGTCCCGGGCGACACGGACCGACCGGCGTTCGTCAAGGGGCCGGGCCGCTACCCGTTCCGTACCAATCTGTACTACGAGACTCCGGCGTCCGCCGTCGAGAAGTTGGAGTTCATCCGGCAAATCGGCGGGCAGGGGGTCATCGTCTGGGACGTGACCGGCGATGCAATGGGCGATCCGCGTAGCATACTGGCGGCGCTCGGCCGGTCGGCGGGAGTTGGCCCCCGGAGGCTTTCCCTCGAGACGGCGTTCGGGTCGGAGTTGGGTAATCGGCTCGACGTCGGGCAGTTGGAGTCTGGCGACCAGAAGGTCGTGGTCGCCTGGAGTCGGGGTCAAAACCTGTTCGTCAAGGCCGGGTCCGGGCCGGTGGTCGACTTGAAGGAGCAGTCCCGCACGGCTCCCTCGCTCGCCTCGGCGAACGGCCGACTGTACCTCGCCTGGACCGGGACAGACGAGCAACTCAATCTGAGGTGGTCGAGCGACGGCGTTACCTGGCCGGACCAGGACAAGATCCAGCCCGTCGCCGGCAAGGCGTCCGACTATTCCCCTTCGCTGGCGGTCAACCCCACCGACGGCTCGTTGCTGCTGGCTTGGTGCACTTGGGGAACGGATCAGCAGATCCGGACCGTCCGGTCCGCCGACGGCAAGACGTGGGTGGACGACCAGGTCGAGGGGCTGGAGGGCGACAACCGGGGCGTACCTGGGCTGACGTTCAACGGCAAGGGCCAGCCCGTAATCGCGTTTGCGGGGGTCAGGGGCGAGGCGAGGATTCGAGTCAGCGTCGACCGGAAGCGCCCGGCCGTCCTGGACGAAACGACCCCCGTCCTGCCCGGCTACCTTCATCCCCATGTGGCGGAGAAGCCGGCGGTCGCCGCGATCGGCGATAAGGTCTTCCTGGCATGGGCGGGCCAGGCGGGCCTGCTCCTGCTAAGGAATGAAGGGGGCACGCTGAATCTATTCTCCTCCGCGGACGGCCGGACCTGGGATGCCAAGAATGACAAGGTCGAGTTGAAGAACTTCAGCTCGAACGGCCCGGTCGCGCTGGCGGCCGACGAGGTGACCAACGAAATGGTCCTGGCCTTCAGCGACAAGGGCGATGGGTCGATCCAGACGCTTCGTACGACCGACGGCATTGGCCGTCTCGAGCCGAAAAGCTACCCCGTGCACAAGGATGCCGTCGGGCTACCGGCGGTCGCCATCCATCGGTCCCCCTGGACTCGCATGAGCGGCGACGGCCTCGCCTCCGTCCAGCTCGACAGCGACGAGACGAGGCGCCTCCAGGTCGACTCGTCGACGACCCTGGACGTCATCCCGGGCTCGCAGTTGCTCTACGCCGCTCTCTTCGAGGGAGACGATTCCGCAGCGTTCCCCCCGGGCGCCCGACTCACCGTCAAGGCACCGGACGGCCGAACCTTCGACGCGGACGTCGCCCGCGACGACCTGGTCGTCGCCCGGTCGGGCGACTCCGTGCGGGGGCTGTCCGTCCGCGAACCGATGGCGGGGAAGTGGTCGATCCGGCTGAGCGTGCCCGCCGGCGTCCGGTTCGACTGCGTGGTGACCTCGCTGCCTTCCTCCCGCGCCTTCGACGCGGTGACGAACGCCGAGGATCGGTATGACCGCACGGCCGAGGGGGTCCGGCGGCTGAAGAAGCGGGGCTTGAGGAAACGCTTCGTGTTCCCGGCGTTGGCGGTGTGCTACGTCCTCGCCCTGGGCGTCAACGCCGGGATGGGATCGTACTTGATGACGGTCGATCACGCCCAGCCGATGCTACCGCCGCTCGCCCCGAACGCGACGGCCACCGCCACGCCGGCGGCCATGGCCCAGCAATTCCAGGACGGGATCAACCCCCTGTGGGACGAGTCCGACCGGGTCGAGGGGGGCGCGGCTAGCCCGATCCGGTTCCGCCTCCAGGCGCTGCGTGAGGGCCCGTTGTACCTCGGGCCGAGGACGGTCTGGGTCATGGGGCGGATCCGGCCCGGCGGCACGACGGGCCGGGGCGCCCCCCCCGACCCCGCGTCGGGTTACGACACCAGCGGCATCCCCGACCTCGACCGCGGTCACCTCTTCGCGCTCGAGCTGGGCGGGCCCGACGTCGGGATCAACGTCGTCCCCCAGTGGCGGCGCTGGCAGCGGTTCGGAGAGTGGCGCGAGATGGAGCGGCGGCTCCGCACCATCGCCGAGCGGGTCGGCAACGGGCGAGCGATCCTCTTCCGCGTGGACCTGAATTACGTCGGCACCGGGAGCATCACGCCAACCCGCCAGCGCTGGTCATTCCCCGCTTCGTTCCGGGTCCGCGCATGGGTGTACGACCCGTCCGGCGGCGTGCCGAACGACGCCCCGGCCGGCGTCGCGGTTGCGCTCAACGGCGGCCCACTCAACTTTGCCCAGCTCAACGCCGCCGACCTCGACCGCGACGTGATCCCCCGGCTGCAAGCGTCCCCGATCGCCGGGGGCCCCTCCCTGTTCCTCGACGGCAACATTGTCGAAGGCTACCCCGACGCCTGGCGCAACTAATCCTGAAACAAGCGAAATGCGAGGCTGATTGAGTTCTGAACCTCCCTCAACTTCCTTTACATGAGCCACTGACGCGCGGTGCGTAGACGAGGGCCGGTCCAGCCGGGACGATGGCGGTTCCCGCTCCTGCCGATTGCCCCGGACGGAACCAGCCATGACATCCTGGCACCCGCTCTGGCCTTGAAAGAGGAAAGAAAAGGACAGTCTTCATGCCACCATGCTGGTGACTTCCAAACCCATGAAAGTTAGCGATGCCGCACTCTGACGGACGGTTGGCGTCTATTTTCTGAGCAGGCATAGTTTCCCGCCCGAGCACGGGGAAAGTACCCGAAATATGGTGTAACCACTTAATCTGAGACGGCTTAGAACTGAGAAATGCCTGCTGACCGCGCTTGAACGGCGCGTCTTATCGTAAACTTACAGAAGTGTTCGTGACCTGAGATCAACGCTACCAGGACTGCCGTTCCAGGGTTTCGCGCGGCGTGACGAGGAGAGGGTTTTTTCACATGGGCTAGGACAATGTCCCCAAATGTCCCACTGTCCGCGAAAATTCGCCGGAGAACTATAAGGAAAGGCGATAGTATCGCTGAGGCTGGGTATGAGAACAAAAAAGAGGAGAGGAAAAAAGAGGAAAGGACCGGGTCTTAGCCCTTGACATGCTCGTTGTATATGCAACAATAGGATCATGAAACCTTCCCGTTCGCCGATCGATGAGATCGTCCAGGATTGCCTGGCCGTCCGCGTGCGCTTGATCGGTCGTGCCGTGAGTGCGGTTTACGATCACGCGGTCAGCGTCCACGGTGTGACCATCGCACAGATTAGCCTGATGGCGGCGCTGGGCAAGGTCGGTCCGTGCCCGCCATCACGACTGGGAGAGGTGCTCCAGCTCGAACGGTCCACAGTGAGCCGGAACCTTGAAATCCTGCTTCGAAACGGCTGGGTTCAGGCCGATTCCTCGGACGCCAAAGGAGTGCGCGAAGTGAGCCTCACTGCCACTGGATGGCAAAAGCTCGAGTCGGTCATGCCCGCCTGGCGGAGAGCCCAGGCGGAAGCCGCTCGGTTGCTCGGAGACGTAGGCGTGCAGACGGTACACACCGTGGCCGACTCGCTGTGGGCACCTCCATCACCGCGATAGCGGGCACGTTCAGCACCCTAGCACGCAAAGCTTTTTTTTCGACCCGATGTTGTATATACACCAAGGAGCTACCATGAAGATCGAAGATCATCCGAGTGTGCGCAATCTCCGCCTGCGGCGTGAGCCTCCAGCATCATCTGGACCGCTCGATGCCGACGAGTTACGAAGCCTTTGCCTGGAGTGCGGGGCCGATGACGTCGGCTTTGTTCGCCTTTCCGATCCCCTTTTGGAGCCGGACCGGTCCAGGATTCTCGAGGCCTTCCCTGGAGCCGACTCGCTCATCGCGATTTGTTGCCGGATGCCGGTGGAGAACGTCCGCAGCACGAAACGGTCGATCGCCAACCAGGCCTTCCACGCCACGGGGCACGAGATCGACGAGGTCTGCCGGCGAATCGCGCTAGCGCTCTCCGACCGGGGGGTCAGAGCGTGCAACCCCTCCATGGCCTTCCCGATGGAGGTCGGCGAGATACCCGATCGGCCGTGGGTCGTCAGCCACAAGCTCGTGGCCGAGGCAGCCGGGCTGGGAGTCCGCGGGATCCATCGCAGCGTGATCCATCCCAAGTTCGGCAGCTTCATCCTGTTGGGCACGGTGCTGATCGACCGTCCGGTGACGGAGTATTCCCAGCGGCTGGACTATGACCCATGCGTAAGCTGCAAGCTGTGCGTTGCCGCTTGCCCGGTGGGGGCAATCCATTCCGACGGTCATTTCAACGCCAGCGCCTGCATGACGCACAATTACCGCGAGTTCATGGGCGGCTTTACCGACTGGGTCGAGACGGTCGCCTCGTCCGGGTCAGTGGCCGGCTATCGAGCCAAGGTCGACGATGGTGAGACGTTCAGCATGTGGCAGTCGCTGTCGTACGGTGCAAATTACAAGGCCGCGTACTGCCTGGCTGTCTGCCCGGCCGGTGAGGACGTGCTCGGGGGCTTCCTCGACCACCGTCCCGAGCATCTGCGCAATGTCGTCCGGCCGCTGCAGGAAAAAGTTGAGCCCGTCTATGTCGTCCCTGGCTCTGACGCCGAGGCCTACACCCGCCAGAAGTACCCTCACAAGCGGTTGCGTCGGGTTCGCTCGGGAGTGCGGCCGGTAAGCGTGGCAAGCTTCCTCCGGTCGATCCCGTGGCTTTTCCAGCGAGGCCAAAGCGAGGGACTGGATGCGACGTACCACTTCATCTTTAGTGGCGACGAGACAGGAGAGGCCACCGTCGTCATCCGGGACCGGCGGATTGAGGTACAAAGCGGACTACAAGGAACGGCCGACGTCACGATTCGTGCCGATAGCAAGGCGTGGGTAAAATTCCTGCGGCAAGAGTGGTCCCTCTTCCGCCTTTTGGTCACCCGCGCGCTGAAAATCAGCCCCGTCTTGCGCGGGGCCCGGCTGCTTTCGGCGTTCGGTCGCTGTTTCCCGAGCTAATCCGCTTTACCGAAGTCTGCACGCTCTAAGGCGTGCACCATAAGCCGCGGGATTGCTCAAGTGCCTGGCCTCACCACTGCCAGAGCGTGGTACCCCAGTTCAGTCCGGAGCCAAAACCGGACATCAGCAGCAGGTCGCCACGTTGGATTCGGCCGCTGTTGTTGACCTCATCCAGGGCGATCGGCACAGAGCCAGCCGACGTGTTCCCGTAGCGATCGAGGTTCTTGAAGACCGAGTCGCGATGAAAACCGAGGACATCACTGGCCGCGTGGATGATTCGGACGTTGGCCTGGTGCGGAATGAACCAGCGAACATCGCTGACTTTCCGCCCGGCATGGCTCAGCACCGCCAGCGTCGAGTCGGCCAAGATGCGCACGGCCCACTTGAAGATTGCCCGGCCATCCATGGTCAGGTAGTGAAGGCCTTGCTCGATGGTTTCGGATGTGGGAGGGATACGGCTGCCGCCGGCGGGCCGGATCAGCAGGTCACTGCCGGAGCCGTCAGAACCCATCTGATAGGCAATCAGCCCTTGCTCGCTATTGCCGGGCCCCAGGATCACCGCCCCGGCGCCGTCTCCAAAGAGGGGAAAGCTCTTCTGGTCAGCCGGATTGATCACCCGGCTGTTGCAGTCGCCGCCGATGATCAGCGCCCGCCGGCAATTGCCGGTGGCCACGAATTGTGAACCGATGACCAGCGCAAAGACAAATCCCGCACATGCAGCCTGGATGTCAAACGCAGGACAGTTCAGCTTCAGCCGGTCCTGCACCAGGTTGGCCGTGGCCGGAAACGCCATATCCGGTGTGAAAGTAGCCAGTACCAGCAGGTCGACGTCGGCAGGATGGCATTCGGCCGCCTTCAGACAGCGAATTGCCGCCTGCGTACAGAGATCGCTGGTTGCCTGGTGCGGCAGGGCGAACCGCCGCTCGTGAATTCCCGTCCGGTTGACGATCCATTCCGGATCGAAACCCAGCGAATCTTGAAGGTCAAGATTGCTGACGACATTGTCGGGGACATAACTCCCCGAGCCCAGCACTTGCACACCGGTGAGCGTGCGAGTCCGCGGGGCGATATGAACCTGGCCATTGCTGATCGGCAAGACACGCCGTTCATCAATGGCAGACGGAGCAATGCTTATATTATTGAGCATTTAGTCCATTCCGCCAGAAGTCCCCTGGACTCGGGACACGGGCAAGTTTCTCGGCAATTCGCCACAAACGGGGAATGCCGCCCGTTCCGGAAAGCCAGTGGTGCTTTTCCGGAACCCACAACCCAAGATCGAAACAAAGGTGTGCGCACAAGCAGATTCACTCGGGAAGAACCCGAATATAATTGGTTTACGGAATCAAGACCATAGCAAAGCGGCCGTGATTCGAGGGCTCCTGTGACCAAGCCGCCATGAGCGCATGGTGCGACCAAGAACCTCAGGTCAGACGACCCACAAGGATTGGACATGCCAGAGCACTGGATTCGCCTCCGTGGAGGTTGGGAAGCGATCGATCTCGACGATCCACTGGCCGTTTGTGTACGGATGACTCTGCCGATGTCCTGGACCGGAGAGGAAATGCGTCGGCTCAGTCTACGTCGCCGGTTCGGCCGTCCAGTACTGGACCGGCAAGATGAGTCCCTCTGGCTGCGGATCGATCGCGCCAGTGGCCTCTACCGGCTTACTCTCAACGATCGCGAGCTGCCCCTTGCGACAGTCGCCAGCGGGCCGATCGAAATTCCCCTGGGGACGCTATCTGACCGCAACGAGCTGGTGCTGGAAGTCTGTTTCGAGCCGTCGGCAATGGCTGCTCAAGCCCCCGCAGGCGGCTGGGGAGAGATCGCGCTACTCATCCGGCCGCGGGCGGATGAGCAAGACCGACCCTTGGCGAGATAGCTTCATCGCGATACGATTGAAGATCGAGTGCGTCGAGGCCCACGGTCGTATGTCACCTCGGGACTTCACCGGCATGATCGACCTTGAACGCGAGCAACTCCACAAGACATACCAACTTTGTCGCTATGGTTTTGCGTTCCTGACGGCCTCGCTCGTGCCTGCGTGCATCATCACTGTCTTGACGATGTTCGCACTCCTCAGCGACCTGCGGCTCTTTAACCAGATCGCCGAATCACGCTGGTGCCAGTGGATCAATACCGTTTGCACCTGGGGCAGCTTAGTCGGGGTAATGCTCCTCTGGGGCCGCTGGGACAACAAGAGCTGGCAACGGCGGTGTGGCTTCTTGTTATTGCTTTCCGTTGTCGATCTTGTCCTCTGGTTTCTGGACCGCGGCGACGCGCAGGGGCCGGCCGAGCTGAGCTGGTTTCGCTCAAACCTCGGACAGGCTCTCGGATGGGCCGAATTCGCCCTGTTAGCGAGCCTCTCCGGCGACTACCTCGTGCATCTCGGTATTGAGCAGGCCGAGGATTCAGCCCGATCGACGCGTTTTCTCGCGGCAATCGGCGCGGTGGTTTGGCTGATCAAATTTTGTGAGTGGACCGATTGGGAACACGGCTGGCCGCTGCGGCGACGAAATCCGAACATGCACAGCCTCCTGCTCTTTCTGGGCTCCGAGTTGATCTGGACGATCACGCTTTTGCAGGTTACTGCGCTGATCATCGCCGCCCTCCGCCAATCGAACCGGACACTCGGCCGGATGGATCGCGAGGATCATGACCTTGACTCCCTCGGTTTCCCTTCCGAGTCGGCCAAGCACGACCTCTTTTCCACCGCCAAGCCGCAAGGCGTCGGACCGGAGCTCTGAAAAAAGCCAGCTCGCGACCAGAAGAACCCTCAAACCTCGTCATGGCCAGAGAGTTCAGCCGGCGCACCAGCGCCGGCGGGAAGCAGCTCGCGTAACGACTTGGGAAGCGGAAAGTGGACGTTTTCTTCCCGGACGAAAGCCTCGTCGATCGTCGCGCCGTGGTTGCTCATCAGGTACTCGACGCACTCCTGGACCACGTCCTCCGGCGCGGAGGCTCCGGCGGTGATCAAGACGTTCTCGACCCCCTCGAACCAGTTCGCGCGTATCTCGGAAACGCCGTCGATCAAGTGCGCTGGGATCCCCATCGACTTGGCAATCTCGGCTAAACGTCGACTATTCGAGCTGTTCTGACTGCCCAGAACCAGTACTAAATCGGCACGCGCCGCCAGCTCACGAACAGCCTCCTGACGATTCTGCGTGGCGTAACAGATATCATCTTTGGGTGGATTGGCGATCTGAGGGAACTTCTGGCGAAGCGCCGCGATGACGATGTTGGCGTCGTCGACGCTGAGGGTGGTTTGTGTCAGATACGCCACCTTTAACGGATCGGCAACCTCGAGTCGTTCGACGTCGTCTGGCGTCTCGACGAGGACCATCTGGGCGGGAGCTTCGCCCATGGTGCCGATGACCTCATCGTGGCCCTCGTGGCCGATGAGAAAAATGGTAAAGCCGTCGCGCGCGTACTTGATGGCTTCCAGGTGAACTTTTGTGACCAAGGGGCATGTGGCATCGATGGCCAGCAGCCGGCGCCTTCGCGCTTGATCGCGAATTTGAGGAGAAACTCCGTGGGCACTGTAGAGCAAGGGAGATCCCTCGGGGACCTCCTCGAGCGACTCGACGAACACCGTGCCCCGGAGCCGAAATCGATCAACCACGTACTTGTTGTGCACGATTTCATGATACACGTAAACCGGCGCGCCGAAGAACTCCAGCGCGCGCTCCAGACTTTCGATTGCCATGTTGACCCCCGCGCAGAACCCGCGGGGGTTGGCCAAGATGATTTTCATGACGCCCGGGAACCTCCTGGTAGGGGAGAAGTGTCCTTATCGTAGGCACTGCAGGCTCACGGGGGAAGACGAGAGCAACGCGAGGCAAGGTCGGCCTGAACTTTTGCAAGGCAAATATGGCCTGCCTAGAAAGCAGTCGTGGCTCGTTCGCCAGGGAGGGGTCTCGAAGATTTTCATGGGTCCGGTTGTCGCCATTATGGCGACAGTGCGGCTGACGCCGAATCGCCGCAGCCCCAGATTAATCGCGAAAAAACAAATCTCTGGCGATGGCCGCCAGAAGAGCGTCGTAAATGTCTTTGTTTTGACTCTTATCGACCGGCTTTTCTGTAAAGGGGATCCACCCGGGAGTTGGTTCTTGCTTCGGGTAATACGGGGATTCCGCGTGGATACGCGTTTTATTCCCCTCGCCGGTGAACATGTCGAACGATTCATGCATAAACGCGTGATATGCCCCTTTGAACGGCGAGGACCAGAGATACTCAAACGTCCAGAACTCCCTATCTGCCTCACGCTTCGCGTCGAGGACCTCTTTTGGGGAACAGTCTAGTAAGTCCCCGACTCTTTGGAGATAAGAATAGATTTTATTGATGAGTGGACTCATATTGCCGAAACGATTAATTCTTTTAGACATCCCAGCTTCAAATAATCGCTGTCGACGTTTGAATACATATGCTACCCCTGCGACTACGATCGGGGTGGCAAGCGCCCCAACAGCTTTGGCGATTTCCAGAATGTTCGTCGCTGCGTTCATTTCCATCGGCGGCTCCCCAAGAGGGAAAGAACTGGCATGTTGTCCCTCAGTCCACGAGGTTTGGGTCCGCGCCCTCCTGAATTTTCTGGTCCGACTTGCGCTCCGGTAGGGCATCACGCTGCTGCCGCTCCAGGTAGTGATCCACCAGGCGCCTGGGGTCATGACCATGGCGCTCGGAGATGCGATGTCGAATCGCACGAACCTCGTCAATCACCGGTTCGGGATGGATCGTCCGGGTTTTCATCGTCGTCTCCCAGCAATTCCAAGGGCGTCACCAGTGCCGGCACGAATAGGCCCAGGATGGTGTTGAGCCGGCGTAGGTGACCAAACTTGTTTGCGTTTGCCAAATGTCGGCAATTCCATGTGACAAGAAAGTCGCATTTGTGGTACGAGGCGATCGCTAGGTGAAGCGCGTCGCCCAAGGGATCGGCGGGCATCAGGCGATGCTGGATGTACGCCTCAACGATGTCCGCGATGGCAGGGACCACAGACAGGATCGGCAATCCTGACACAAGAGAAAGACGATCGGCGCTGCGCTGCGGCCGCCCTTCCGCCAACTCGTCGAGTACAGCTTGGCTCGTCACCAGCTCATGCCGTCCCGTCGCCGCGGCCCACCAGTGGCGCGTCCACTCACGACGATACCCGGTTCGGTCCGGTCCTCGTGGTAGAAGCTGGGGATCGTTGTCTCGACATACACTATAGTCTTGGCCATGCCTCGATCATACCAGATCGAGCTCGGGCACACTCAGCGCCGCCTGGTTTTTCGATCCAGCGGTGTAAAGCCGCGTTGAGAAGGCTCCAAAGACGGAAGATGACCGAATAAACCATTCTCCAAGGCCACGGACTGGCACCTGTCTCCTTCGCTGCTGGAGGGGTGACCGGGGTAGCCCCTCGCCTTCTTGAAACCGTACGTCTTCGTCTGCTACAGTTCAGTGTAAGGCGCGGTCAGCGCTTGAGGGCAAGCGCTCGGCGGGCGGAAGGGTTGTGGCGATGAACTCGCAAGAAGTGATCGTTTGCGAGGGCAAGGAAGTCGAGTCCCTGATCGCGGGCATGGCCCGGTCGATCTGGGAGGGCGGCCGGGTTGATGTTCCGTTTTTCCTGGTGGGTGTGCGCAGCCGCGGTGTACCGCTGGCACAGCGACTCGCCCAGGTGCTGAGCGTGCTGACTGGCGACGAGATCTTCGTGGGGGCGGTCGATATCACGCTCTATCGCGACGACTTAAGTCAAGGCCGACGCTGGCCCGTGCTGCGGGGTACCGAGATTCCATTTTCAGTCGACGGTGCCGAGCTCGTCCTGGTTGATGATGTCTTGTTCACGGGTCGGACGGTTCGCGCAGCGCTCAATGCGATTTGCGATCTCGGCCGTCCCGAGCGGATCCGTCTGGCCGTCCTGGTCGATCGCGGGCACAGGCAGTTACCGATCCAGCCGGACGTCGTGGGGCTGCACTTACCGACGGCGCTGGGCGATCGCGTCCGGGTGCGGCTGCATCCGCTGGACGAGGCTGAGGAGATCGTCCGCGTCCTGACCGCGTCTGGCTCCGCAGCGCCTGAGAGGAGGTCCGCACCGTGACCATTGCATCGCCGACAGGCTCCGGATCACATGCGATTCCGGTTCCCGCCGCGGTCAGGTCGCTACAAGCCTGGAGCCGAAAGCATTTGCTGGGGCTGGAGGAGCTTTCGGCCGAGGAGATCGGGGCCATCTTGGATACGGCCCGGTCATTCTCCGAGATCTCGACGCGCAGCCGCAAGAAGGTTCCCGCGCTGCAGGGCCGCATCGTTTTCAACCTGTTCTTCGAGAACTCGACGCGGACCCGCATCAGCTTCAGTCTGGCCGCCAAGCGGCTCTCAGCCGATACCCAAGACTTCACCGCCAGCGGCTCGAGCCTGTCGAAGGGTGAGTCGTTCATCGACACGGCGAGGAACATTGAGGCGATGGGCGCTGATGTGATGGTCGTGCGGCACCCGACGCCCGGCGCATGTCATCTCTTGGCCCAGCACGTGAAGGCTTCGATCATCAACGCGGGCGACGGTGCCCATGAGCATCCCACGCAGGGGCTGGTCGACCTGATGACGATCCAGAAGGCAAAAGGGCGGATCGAGGGGCTGACAGTGGGGCTCTTGGGAGATATCGCCCACTCGCGGGTCGCCCGTTCGAACATCTGGGGGCTCTCCAAGCTGGGAGCGAAAGTCATTCTCTGCGGCCCTCCCACACTGGTGCCGCGGGCGCTTGAGCGCTTAGGCTGTGAGATCGCTCACCGGCTCGATGATATTTTGCCACGGTGTGATGTGATAAACGTCTTGCGCATCCAGTTCGAGCGGCAGCAAGGAGGGCTGTTCCCCTCCGTCGGCGAGTATTCTCATTTTTATATGATGACGCAGGAACGCATTGAGGCGGCCCGTCCCGATCTCTTGCTCTTGGCACCCGGGCCGATCAACCGCGGTGTCGAGTTGACCCCGGAAGTCGCCGACGGCAAGCATTCGGCAATTTTGGACCAGGTGACCAACGGCCTGGCCGTGCGGATGGCCGTGCTTTACCTTTTGGGCGGCAAGATCGACCCGAGAACTCCTGCTCCCGAGTAAGTCGGGCCGAGGGACGCGCATCGGCCCCGGCTCTTAGCCTTCAGTCGATCAGAAAGTCGAAGATCATGGGTAAATTCGCCTTGCCGACCATACAGATTGCCGGAGGCCGGATCATTGATCCGGCGAGTGACCGCGACGAGATCGGCGATTTGTGGATCAGCCGCGGGCGGATCTTACCCAGTGGCGCAGGGACCGAGGAAGTTGAGGTCGTCATCGACGCGCGAGGGCTGATCGTCTGCCCCGGGTTGATTGATGTGCACGTGCACCTGCGCGAGCCCGGCAACGAGGAGGACGAGACGATCGCAAGTGGCGCCGCGGCCGCCTTGGCCGGAGGTGTGACGTCGGTGGCTTGCATGCCCAATACGATTCCGCCCATCGACACCCAGGCCGCGGCTGAGTTCGTGGTGCTCCAGGGTCTGCGCGCCCGGCAGGCGAACGTCTATCCCGTGGGCGCTGTCAGCAAGGGGCGAAAGGGTGAAGAGCTGGCGAGCTTAGGTCAGCTCGTCGCCGGCGGCGCGGTGGCGTTCACGGACGACGGCGCGCCGGTCGCCTCAGCCGAGCTGATGCGGCGGGCGCTTGAGTATTCGCGGATGTTCGATCGAGTCATCATGCAGCACTGCCAGGTGCCCGAACTGACTGCCGGCGGTGTCATGAACGAGGGATTCGAATCGACTCGCCTGGGCCTTCCCGGCATGCCGGCCGCCGGCGAGGACATCATGGTCGCTCGCGACATTCGCTTGGCGGAGATCACCGGCGGACGGCTGCACATCCAGCACATCTCCACGGCGCGTTCGGTTGAGCTTGTTCGAGAAGGGAAACAGCGCGGGGTGAAAGTCACGGCCGAGGCCTGCCCGCATCATTTCAGCCTCACTGACGAGCGGCTTCGCACGTTCGATTCCAACTACAAGATGAACCCGCCTCTGCGCACCTCAAGCGACGTCGAGGCCGTGGTGGAGGGACTCAAAGACGGCACGATCGAGATCCTCGCAACCGACCACGCCCCGCACGCGCCCGAGAAGAAGATGCGAGAGCTGGATTTGGCCCCCTTCGGCATCATCGGGGTGGAGACGCTGGTGCCGATCACCGTCACCAAGCTGATCGATGCGGGCCACTTGACCTGGCCGGAGGTGATCCGCAAGCTCACGATCAACCCCGCGCAGCTTTTGGGCATACCCAAGGGAACGCTCCGGCCGGGAGCCGACGCCGACGTAACATTGATTGATCCGGCCATCCGGTGGACGATTGACCCGTCCCAATTTCGCTCCAAGAGTCGCAACTGTCCGTTCACCGGCTGGGAGGTCAGCGGCCGCGCCCACACGGCGATTGTCGGAGGCGAGGTCCGTTACACCTTAGGCGGCATCGTCCAGCAGGCTTGCGAGATTCTCGCGCGTTGAGCTCGGTTCTTCCCTGAGCCACTGACGGGCGGGCGTGATGGGCGCCGTCGCACAAGCCCGCGTTTCCAAGGTCTCTCATGCCTCATCGGGATCCGTCGACGTCGCAATCACAAACGGAGCTGTCGCATTACGGGATCGAAGGCGTCGAAGCAGAAGGTCAGCCACATCATTGCTGGCGCAACTGGCCGAGAGAACCACCACGGCCGAATTCATGCCGGGAACTGGATTTCGCCTCAGTTGCTCGATTGCGTCGTTCACGGCCGATCGGGCCCTGATTCGTGGCATGCTCAACAGCAGCTTGACTCGTTGATCGATCTGTATCCTGGCCTCTGCTGCAGCCAGATCCTGGAAGAGGGTGATCGGCTCTCCATCGATAAACGCGATGAGGGACACCCGGTCAGCAGGGATCAAGCGCTCGGCGAAAAGGTTCGCGGCCCGCGAGACGGCCTTCATGTCGCGTTCATTTTTGAGCACGATGACGATACGAGCCGGTCGGGAAGGCTCAAAATCCCCCTTTACCTTGCGTTCGGGAGCTCTTTGCTCAGCTTGTCGATCGGGGACAAACGAAGAAACGCGGTGCGGCACTGGCCTCGATCTTCCGGCCTCGTTCGCTGAGACCACAATTGCGTCCACCTTTGACGCTGCCCAGCCAGCCAAGTCTCTCGGCTTGATCTCGAAATAGTTGAGGATTTCCACAATTGCCGCAGTGAACCCCACGACGGCCATCAAGAGACCTCCCAGGCCCCACAGCCAGGCCGGGAATTGAGCTTTCATAGGGGGCCTCCGCGCTCGTGAAGGCAGAATTCTAAAAGAAGGTGGCGATGTCTTTGAAGACTTTGATGATGTTCTCCGGAGTTCCGTCGTAGGCCCTGGCACGCGTGGAGGACGAAATCTTCTCCATGTCTGCCTTGCTGGCATCGGTCCCGTAATAGATGGTAAAGACCCTCGTCAGCTTCCGCTCGTTATCGACCTGGATGGCTTTGACGAGTTGATCGAGGCTGTATGAGCTGCGGTTATCGACCCCGTCGCTGAGGACCACGATCGCGCTGATCACGCTCTTGGTGTCGGTCCGCTGGAGATCGTCGAACGCCAGCTTTATGGCATCATACATGGCCGTTTGACCGTCAGGCAACGCACTCCGAATCGAGCTCAGGACGGCGTTTCGGTTCTCCCCGACGCGCGCCGGCTTGACAGTGGAGACAGCCGAATCGCTGAACAGAATGAGTGCCACATGATCCTGGTCATCGAGCATTTTCACCAGCTCGACGGCTCCCCTCTGGGCGTTATACATCTTTTGGTTGGCGCGCATGCTCCCGGAGGTGTCGAGCACGATGGCCACGTGCGATCGTTTCTTGTTCTTACGCCAAAGATCGACGATGCCGTCCATCACGTCGGCCGGAGGTACCGGCAGAATGGCTTTGGGCTCCGTGGGGTTGATACCGTGCCTGGAGTCCAGCGGTGCAGTGAGTGGAATGTTCTCGTCGCCCGGACGAAATCCATATCGCATGGCCAGTTGCTGCTGAGGCTTTGACAGGAGGTAAGTAATGAAATCCTGGGCAGCCCGGCGATGCTCGGCAGTCACCCACTCGCGCTGCACGACACCGATGGGATGGTCGCTCCAGAACGTTCCCTCTTTGGGGTAGATGGCGACCACGGAGAACGTTTCCCTGTCATAGGAGAGAGGTCCCCTGAGCTTGGAGTCGTCGTAAAACTCGATCACTAGGCTTTCATAGAGAACCGCTGCGCTGAGCGCTTGGGGCCCGTTGGCAAACATCGTGTTGCCGAAAAAGCCGGTCGAGCTACCGTAATGGACCACCGCACTTTCAATGTCGTGCAAGAACCGGGCGACCGCGGGCTTGGCCAGGTCTTCGAGGGTGAGGTCGTCGTGTTTTTCCGCGGCGGCGTAGACTTCGGCAAGAATGCTGACCAGTCCGCTATTGGAATACTCTGGATGGGTGTGGCCGAATTTGAAGGCCCCCCACTCAGGATACCCCCGGGTCGCCCAGCCCGTTGGCTCGCGCGCAAGCGTCAGGATGTCGGACCAACCGATGGCCTTCTCCGGCCAGCCCAGCGCCTGTGCCATCGGCTTCCAGATGGCGATCACCACCGGTGAGAGAACGAGGTTTTTCGTTCCCTTGATCAATTCGCCAGCGCCGCTCTGGCGAGCTCTGGCATTGGCCAGTTCAATGGAATCGGTGTGTCCGCACTGGTGATGTAGTGCTCGATGCCGAAGAAGTTGAAGCAGTACTTGAGTTTTCCCTCATGCGCGTAGAGCGACCAGCCACC